>NZ_CDSBKL010000004.1:0-33475 GCF_977115555.1 Aquiflexum sp. | reverse complement strand
ACCGGTGCTTTTGGAAAATGGGGACTGGGTTTTATCGGAACTTCTGGTGATCCAAACAACCAGGGTTTTGATCAGTTTTACGGATATAATTGCCAACGGTATGCACATCGGTATTATCCGGAATACCTATGGAACAACAATCAAAAGGTGATGCTAGAAGGGAATGACTGGACCAACAAAACAACCTATGCGCCAGAACTCATCCATCAAGAATCCTTGAAATTTATCGAAATCAATAAAGAAAAGCCGTTTTTCATGTTTGTACCTATGGTTACACCCCATGCAGAATTGGCGGCTTCAGACACTGTTTTATTGCGAAAATACCGGGAGATGTTTGGGGAAGAAAAACCATATAATGCTCCAAAAGGACATGACTATGGTCCTGATATCATTATTCCCGGATACCAATCTGTGGAGTATCCAAGGGCAACGTATGCTGCAATGGTGGAGCAACTCGACAGGCAGGTCGGCGAGATCGTTTCAAAACTTGAGGAACTTGGTCTAACGGAAAACACTATCATCATTTTTGCATCTGATAATGGGCCACATCAGGAAGGAGGCAATGATCCTGACTTTTTCCAAAGCAATGCGGGAAAAAGAGGATATAAGAGAGACCTTTATGAAGGAGGGATCAAGACTTCGCTGATTGTCAAATGGCCGGGACAGACCAAGCCCGGGACACAGACTGAGCATGTTTCAGCATTTTGGGATTTCTTGCCGACTTTGGCAGAGATAGTAGGAGAGAAAATTGAAGGAGAAATTGATGGGATCTCATTGGTTCCAACCTTGAAAGGAGAATCAGGTCAAAAACAACATGATTATCTCTATTGGGAATTTGTAGAATTGGGAGGAAGACAGGCAATTCGCAAAGGAGATTGGAAGGCAGTAAGACTTAATGTCAAAAAAGATAAAAATGCTCCGATTGAATTGTACAACCTTAAAAATGATCCTTCAGAATCCATCGATGTCTCTGCCGAAAATCCTGATTTGGTCAATGAAATGGCAAGACTTTTTATGGAGGCACGCACCACCAATCCTGTCTTTAAACTGTTTGAATAAAAAAAACCTCCGGGTTAACCGGAGGTTTTGATTGTTTTTACTTTAAATGAGTACAGTCAAAGAAAGCAATTAACCTATTGTAATTCTCTTGAAAGCTGAAACGGTCAAACCTTTGCTTACACCGTCAAGGTATTGTGCGATGGTCTTGGAGTTATCTTTTACAAAAGCTTGGCTCAGCAAAGTGTTTTCCTTGTAGAATTTCTGCAATTTACCCAAAGCGATTTTTTCCAACATCTCTTCAGGCTTGCCTTCTTGTCTTGCTTGGTCTTTGCCGATTTCGATTTCTCTTTCGACGGTAGAAGCATCCACTCCGTCCTTGTCTACCGCTACAGGGTTCATAGCCGCAATCTGCATGGCAACGTCTTTTCCTGCTTCCTCTACATCAGATCCTTTGGTATTGACCAAGGAAACCAACACGCCCAATTTACCATTGGAGTGGATGTAAGGAACTACAGTTTCGCCTTTGATGACTTCATAATGGGAGATTTCGATTTTCTCACCGATTTTTCCTGTCATTTCAATGATCTTGTCCTGAACAGTGATTGATTCATATGGGAGTGCAAGGATTGCTTCAGTTGTAGCTGCATTATTGCTTGTAGCAATTGCCAATAATTCGTTTGCGAAGCTTACGAATCCTTCGTTTTTGGCTACAAAGTCAGTTTCGCAAGTCAATGAAAGTAAAGTACCGACAGTACCGTCAGCGCTTACGTGAGTGACGATGGTACCTTCTTTGGTTTCTCTGTCAGCTCTGGAAGCTGAAACTTTCTGACCTTTCTTTCTAAGGATGTCGATTGCTTTCTCAAAATCACCTTCAGCTTCGGTAAGGGCTTTTTTGCAGTCCATCATACCGGCACCTGTCATTTGTCTCAGTTTGTTTACTTCTTGTGCAGTAATAGCCATTGTTATTGTCTTTTGTTTTTTTTAGAAATTCATATTAAACAAAAAATTGAACACAGGGCGAGACCTTATGTTCAATTTTTGTAATCAGTATATCAAAGTGGATTACTCTTGTGTCTCAGCGTCGACAGCTTTTTTTGCCTCTTCCTCTTCGGTAAGTTTGGCATCTTCCTTGTCTCTTTTCCTCTCGGAAAGACCTTCTTCGATAGCTGTACCAAACGCTTTGATCAACAAAGAGATGGATTTGTATGCATCGTCATTGGCAGGGATTGGAAACTCCACCTCATTCGGGTTAGAGTTGGTATCTACCAATGCGAATACAGGGATACCAAGCTTTTGTGCTTCTGCGATCGCAATGTGTTCTCTTTTGATGTCAACTATGAAAAGAGCTGCAGGAAGTCTTGTAAGGTCAGCTATACCTCCCAAAACACTTTCCATTTTCTCTCTTTGTCTTGTGATCATCAAACGCTCTTTTTTAGCAAGGTTGGTGTAAGCGTCTTCCTTCATCATTTTGTCGATGGTAGACATTTTTTTCAACGACTTGCGGATAGTAGCAAAGTTGGTAAGCATACCACCTAACCATCTTTCAGTTACGAAAGGCATGTTAAGTCTTTTTGCTTCTTCCGCCACCAAGTCTTTCGCCTGCTTTTTGGTAGCGACGAACATTACTTTTTTTCCTGAGCGTACGATCTGCTTGATTGCGTTGGATGCTTCTTCGAGGCAAACAAGCGTTTTGTTTAGGTCAATGATATGGATACCGTTCTTCTCCATGAAGATATACGGGGCCATTCTTGGATCCCACTTTCTCGTCAAGTGTCCAAAGTGAACACCAGCATCCAGTAAGTCTTTATATTCTATTTGTGCCATTAATAAATATAGTTACGATATAAAATTCAAAGAATTCCTGATTAACGTTTGGAGAACTGGAATCTCCTTCTTGCTTTTCTACGTCCCGGCTTCTTACGCTCGACCATTCTTGGATCTCTGGTAAGGAATCCTTCTTTTTTCAAAGCAGATCTGTGTTCAGCATCGAATTCGCAAAGCGCTCTGGATATTGCCATCCTAGCCGCTTCAGCTTGTCCTGTGATACCGCCACCGTCCAGATTGATTTTGATATCATAAGAACCTTCAACACCTACTAGTGCCAATGGTTGCTTTACAATGATCTGGTGTAGTTCGAAAGGGAAATAAGTTTCGATCGTTCTGTCGTTTACAGAGATCTCTCCTTTGCCCGGTTGCATGTAGATTCTGGCGACTGATGTCTTCCTTCTACCTATTGTATTGATGATTTCCATGTATCCTGGGATTAGAATTTGAGTTCTTTTGGTTGCTGTGCAGCATGAGGATGCTCAGGACCATTGTAAACAAACAGATTTCTGTACAATTGGCTTCCAAGTCTGGTCTTTGGAAGCATACCTCTGACAGCTTTTTCTACAAGGATTGAAGAAGACTTAGCCTTCAGCAATTTTGGTGTAGAAATACGCTGCCCACCTGGGTAGCCTGTATGGCGAACATAGACTTTTTCGTCCATTTTTCTGCCGGTCAGCCTTACCTTGTCTGCATTGATGACAATCACGTTGTCTCCGCAGTCTACATGAGGGGTGTAGTAAGGCTTGTGCTTACCCCTCAAAATTTTTGCAACCTCACTCGCAAATCTACCTAATACTGCAGCCTGGGCATCCACTACCACCCAGTTCTTCTCTACAGTAGCAGCATTCGCTGATTTGGTCTTGTAGCTTAATGTATCCACTGTGTAAATGTTTAATTATTAGCTTGTTAAATATACTTCACCCTCAAAAAGGGACACAAAGATAGAAGTAATTTCTTTTTATTGCAAAAGAATCAAATTTATTGCCCACATTTTCTTTGAGTTAGCCATTTTTCTCTAGTTGTTTGACCAATACATCAAAGTCTTTTGGGTAAGGTGCGACTACTTCAATCCTTTCTTCTTTGGTTCCTTTGAACCCGATCGAATAGGCATGGAGCGATACCCGCTGCATAATCGGCAATTCATCTGTGCCCTTTTTCAGATTGAATCTTCGCTTAAGTGCAGAAAGATAAACCGGCTTTCCCCCATAAGTGTCATCACCACATATCGGGGATCTCAGATAGGCAAGGTGAATTCTGATTTGATGAAGTCTTCCGGTAATCGGCTTACATTCGATCAAGGAATGGGCATAATAAGTTTTGATTGTATTGAAAATGGTCTGGGCTGGTTTGCCGTCCTTGGTCAATTTTGCAATGCCCTTATTGTTAGCGTGGATTTTCTTGTCCACCAATACCTCTTTGTATTCGTGAATGCCTTCCACCACAGCATGGTAGACTTTATTTACTTTCCTGTCTTCAAACTGGATCGCAATATTCCGGTAAGCTTCGGGATTTTTGGCAATGACCAAGCAACCTGAGGTTTCCTTGTCGAGTCTGTGGCATACCTGTGCATCCGGGATATACTGTTTGGCAAGGTCAAGGATGTTTTGTGCCTCGTGCCTATCGTCCAATGTAGACAAATAGGGAAGTTTATTGATGACAAGGTAATCCTCGCTTTCAAACAGAATAAGGTCCTTAAAATCAATTTTTTTCATGCTTATCTTCTCCTAACAGGGGCGCAAAATTAGAGAATTAATATCAGTGCAAAAAATTTTGTCAGAATATTGTTGACAGACTTCACCAAAGTGATTCTTGATTTAATTTAGAAATACAATATTTTCTAATCTGATTCAGCTTAATATACTTCGGTGAATATATTCTAAGATCTAATAACTTTACAATCTGAATTCTTCCTATTGAAATTATCATGGATACAACTTTTCAAAATCTCCACCTCCGTACGGTCAATGTCATGCGCTATGTGATGCCGCTGCGTGAAGGAGGTTCCTTGCCTGCCTTGGCGGAAGCTGACGATGGGTTTGATTATGTTCTCAAGTTCCGTGGCGCAGGTCAGCGGGAAAAGGCACTGATTTCAGAATTGTTGGGAGGGGAAATCGCAAGGATGCTTGGGCTGAAAGTTCCTGAATTGGTGTTTGCGTACCTCGATGAAGCATTTGGTAGGTCAGAAGGAGATGAGGAAATCCAGGATTTGCTCAAAGGAAGTCAGGGGTTGAACCTTGGCTTGCACTTTTTATCAAAAGCACTCACCTTCGACCCTGGAGCTACCAAAGTCGATGGCTTTCTTGCATCAAAGATTGTATGGCTCGACGCTTTGATTACCAATGTGGACCGGACTTTTCGCAATTCCAATATGCTGATCTGGAAGCGTGAACTTTGGTTGATAGACCATGGCGCGGCATTTTTGTTCCACCATTCCTGGGACAATTGGGAAAGACATGCATCAGGACCTTTTACTTCCATCAAAGACCATGTCCTTTTGCCTTACGCGGATAAGTTGGAGGAAGTCAATGAGGAATTCAAAGAAAAATTAAAGAGGGACCGGATAATTAGTTTGATTGAAACCATACCCGATGAATGGCTTTTAGCTTCGAGGGATGTGGAAACGGCTGAAGAAGCAAGGTTGGTTTATGGGAAATTCCTATCTCTCAGATTGGAACATTCAGATGTATTTGTAAAAGAAGCGCAAGATGCAAGGCAGACACTTATATGAATATGCAGTCATCCGTGTAGTTCCACGGGTGGAGCGTGAGGAATTTGTCAATGTTGGTGTGATTCTATGTTCTAAGAAAGAAAAATTTCTTGAGAGCAAGATACATTTGGATGAAAGAAAGCTTTTGGCTTTGGATCCAGAAGTGGATTTGGCTTTACTACAAGATTATCTAAACTCATTTACCAAAATCTGTGAGGGGAAAAAATCATCAAGCCCTATAGCAGGGATGGATCCTGCTTCAAGGTTCAGATGGCTTACTGCGCAAAGAAGCTCAATGATTCAGACTTCACGCCCGCACGGAGGGCTTACTGAAGATTTGAAAAAAACATTGGATGAACTTTTTGCTCAATTTGTAGTCTGACCTAGATTGGGCCATTTCAGACAAACAATGAATTTAGAGTTTTAAGAACAGTCTTTTCAGGGGACTTTTCCAAAGGCAGTTCAAAGCTGAAGATAGAACCTTTGCCCAAAGTACTGCTTACAGATATTTTGCTTTTGTGCCCTTCCAAAATATGCTTGACAATGGCAAGTCCTAGGCCGGTGCCACCTCTTTCTCTGGACCTGCTTTTTTCTACCCTGTAAAACCTTTCAAAAATACGCTTTAGGTCCTCTGCAGGAATTCCTTTTCCATTGTCTTTGACTTCTACAGTGACCTGGTTTTTGTGGGTTTTGAGATGTACTTCCACCTCGCCTCCGTCATTGTTATATTTGAGAGCATTGGAAATCAGGTTTTGACAGACTCTAAAAATTTTATCTTTATCCGCAACAGTATTGAAGCTTTTTTCTTTATCATAAAAGAAACGGATCAGCATGTCCCGTTTGGCAGCTTTATGCTCCAGATCCTCGATGACTTCATGGATCAAGTCTTTCAAGTCAAAAGTTTCAAAATGGAATTTGACCACACCGCTTTCCATTTGGTTGAGCGTGAGGAGATCCTGAACTAGTTTGTCCAAAGCATTGAGGCTTTTTGCGGCACGTTTGAGAAATTTCAGCCTGACAGACTTGTCATCCACTGCGCCATCAAGCAATGTATGGATATATCCTTGTGCCGCAAAAATCGGGGTTTTCAATTCATGAGAAATGTCTGCAATAAACTCCCTACGGAACTCGGCGTTTTTTTGCAAGGCCTCGATTTCCTTGTTTTTGGTCTGTGCATAGACGTTGATTGAGGAGTTGATTCTTCTCAAAGGAGAAATCGAAAGTTTGTCTGACTTTTCAGGAATGTTGGAATAGTCTTTTTTTTGGATTTTTTCCAAGACATTGTAGATGTCACTGATCTCTTTGAAAACCAAAAACTCAAGGGCTATGCTCGTCAAAATGTAGGAGACGGATAAAGAAATACCACCCGCAACAATCAGTAGTTTTGGGGTGGCTTCATCCAATAACAATAAAAATGCAACTGTCAGGGCAGAGATAGCCAAGGCCAAAATCAATGAAATACCCCTCGATGTGGTAAGCATATTTAATTCAATTCGAATTTATAACCTACTCCTTTCACAGTAGTAATGTAATCCTCTCCAATTTTTTCACGGACTTTTCTGATGTGTACGTCGACAGTTCTTGCCAATACAAAAACATCTGTACCCCAGATATTCTGCAATAAATCATCTCTGCTAAAAACTATATTAGGGTTTTTGGCCAGAAAATACAACAGTTCAAACTCTTTTTTGGGAAGGGTGATGGTTTTGCCGTTTTTATCAATGGTATAACTCGTGCGGTCAATGATAAGGTCTTTGATTTTGATCTGTGCGACTTCATTTTCTTTTTTGGCCTCACGTCTGAAAAGTGCCGCAATTCTACTCATTAAAGCCCTCGGTTTTATTGGCTTGGTGATGTAATCATCTGCCCCGACATCAAAGGCAGCTACTTCAGAATACTCTTCCGATCTTGCTGTCAGAAAAATGATAAATGTTCCTTTAAGTTCAGGGATTTCCCGGATTTGCCTGCAGGTTTCCACGCCATCCTGATTGGGCATCATAATATCCAAAAGGATGACGTCAGGTAGAAATTTAGATGCGATTTTCACAGCTTTGATCCCGTCTTCTGCGCATTCAACCTCATATCCTTCCTTTTTAAGGTTATATTTTAGAATATCAATGATATCAGGTTCGTCATCAACTACCAGAATTTTGATCTTTTGTTTGTCACCCATTGGAAAATAAAGTATTAATTTTGCACTAATGTGATGCTAATTTATAAAAAGACACCACAAAAAAATGATTTAATAATGTCAAAGGCATCAAATACAACATAAAATTTTTTTACTCGCCCTGAATATTAATCAAATGTTAACTGACTGTAAATTAATTATTACGCAAATTTTTGGCTTCCATGATTTCCATATCCAAGGACCCGATCATTAGCTTTGCCTTTATTCTAAGTGGGATTTTATTTTTGTCATTAGATACCCATACAGAGATAGGATGGTCTCCTCTAAACAATTTGTTTTTGGGAATGACAGGTACCAATACATAGGATTCAAACTTCCCAATACTTGTTTCTATCCATTCCTTTTTCTTGTATATTAATTTTACGTTATATGTTTCTTTGTCAAAAAATCCTGTCAGATGGATGGTGTCCCCGGGCTTGAATTTCTTAAAATCAAGAGTTCTTAAAAAATAAAAGCCACTGACGATATCCTGTACTTGAGGCGGTATTGGATAATCTTTTGTATCAATTACATTTAGGTTGTCTCTGTCGTATAATTTTACATGTGCATTTTTCTTTTTATGATCAAAAGCCACCTGTTCATGTTTTCGGTAGCGTCCTTCTTCTATATGCCTGTATGAATGATGGGGGATTATTTTTGTGGTATCGAGATAGCTGCCCCAATTGTCCTTCACATAAAATAGTTTGAAAACACCGAGTGTCTGTCCAAAGACATCAATTTTGTAGCTGGGGATACCGTTGATGGAAGAAACTTCCGGATTGACTACCATTTTGGCTTCCGCAGCGTCGAAAAAACCAAAACTGACTTTAAAAAGCAGTTCTTCACCTTTTTGAAAAGCAGTGTTTTTCTGTGAAAAACCAGAATGCCATCCCCACAGAAAAAGTATTGTGACAATTACTGACTTTTTGAACTGTTTTTTCATTAATTTTTCTGTTCTACCAAGAGGTTTTCAATTCTTATTTCAATATTAGCGATATATTTAATATTACGGATTTTTGGTGCCGCAAAGTATAAATACGTAATCCTTTTTGGAAGTGTTCGGGCTCCAATTATCAATTAATAATTTAACAAATTCAAATCAAAGTTTTGATAATATTCACTTATGAGCGTAAACACTGAGAAATTAAAAGCACTTCAGCTGACCATTGACAAGCTGGAAAAGACATACGGAAAAGGTACCGTCATGAAGCTGAGTGACAATAAGGTTCAGGACATTCCTGCCATTTCAACAGGATCTTTGGGCTTGGACATGGCATTGGGTATCGGGGGGATTCCGCGTGGAAGGGTGACAGAAATATACGGACCGGAGTCTTCCGGGAAAACAACCTTGACATTACATTGTATTGCGGAAGCCCAAAAGGCCGGAGGACTTGCAGCTTTCATCGACGCAGAGCATGCTTTTGATAAAAGCTATGCAGAAAAGCTAGGGATTGATACTGAAAATCTATTGATTTCGCAACCGGATAATGGAGAACAGGCTTTGGAAATAGCGGAGCATCTGATCAGGTCTGGCGCGATCGACATTATTGTAATTGACTCGGTGGCAGCCTTGGTACCAAAGGGAGAATTAGAGGGAGAAATGGGTGACAGCAAGATGGGACTTCAGGCAAGATTGATGTCACAGGCGCTAAGAAAATTGACAGGTGCAATCAATAAAACCGGCTGTGCCTGTATTTTCATCAACCAATTGAGGGATAAAATCGGTGTGATGTTTGGAAATCCTGAGACCACCACAGGGGGTAATGCTCTGAAATTCTATGCTTCGGTAAGGCTAGATATCAGAAGGATCGGACAGATCAAAGAAGGTGCTGACAATATTTTGGGTAATAGGACTAAGGTAAAAGTCGTAAAAAACAAAGTTGCCCCACCATTCAAAGTAGTAGAATTTGACATCATGTATGGACAGGGTATTTCCAAAGTCGGGGAAATCATTGACATTGGCGTGGAATTTGAAATTATCAAGAAAGCAGGTTCATGGTTCTCCTATGAGGGGAACAAATTGGGACAGGGAAGAGATTCGGTTAAAGCGATTTTGCTGGACAATCCTGAGCTGATGGAAGAACTCGAAAATAAAATAAAAGAAAAAGCGGGATTGGGAGCTGTCTCTCTTAAAGAGGAAAAAGGTGAAGAATAAGAGAAAACCCAAAAAGTAATTTCGTTTCAAATAAAAAAATACCCCCATAAAATCAAAAGTTTTTTATGGGGGTATTTTTTTTAGCTATATATTTTAAGCAGCCCTGATAGCTTCCACAGGATCTAGCCTTGCAGCAAGAGTCGCAGGAACTATTCCTGAAACAATTCCAATAATCGAAGAAATACCCAATCCGAGAACAATATTTTTGAATGACAACACTAGTTCCAACGTCCCTAATTGGATAAATGTCATGCCATATACAATAATTATCCCAGCCATACCTCCGATCAGGCTCAGAAAAATCGCCTCAAACAGAAACTGAAACAGAATGAAATAATTTTTGGCGCCAAGGGATTTTTGGATACCGATGATATTGGTTCTTTCTTTTACAGATACAAACATGATATTGGCGATGCCAAATCCACCAACCAGGATCGAAAAACCACCAATAACCCAACCGGCTCCGCTGATGACGTCAAAGATGGATCCAATTGTATTCATGATAAATTCCGATTTGTTGAGGGAGAAATTGTCTTCTTCTGTAGGTTTCAATCCCCTTTTGGCCCTCAAAGATCCAATGATTTCATTTTCCAAAGCCACCATGCCTATGTCACTATCCATTCCTTTGACAGCAATACTTGGCTCGATTCCGTTTTTTCCTACAAAAAACAATTTTGTGAAACTACCATAAGGAATCATGACAGCCTCATCTTTGGAAGCTATTTCAAATAATCCTTCTCCTTCCTCTTCGAAAACCCCAATAACAACAAATTTCCCACCTTTGATTTTAATTTCTTTTCCCAAAGGATCTGTATTTGGAAATAGCGTATTCGCCACCTTTATTCCGACGATCGCAATGTTTTTAGCGGCATTTATTTCAGATTCAGTAAAAAATCTCCCTGATTGTACAGGAACATCGTATACGTCCTTATAGGTATACGATACCCCACTCAGGTTGGTACCTTTGTAAGAATTACTCCCAAATTGTACAGTGGTATTAGCTCCGGCTGAAAAGGAAACAGCCTCGGCATTTCTTAGTTTTTCTTTAAGAAATACGTATTCCGAATAGGTACTGTAAGGTCTCCTGAAGTATTTCCACCAAGGATAGTCCGGCCCTCCTACAAACTGGAATCTGTTAATTGTAACCACATTGCTTCCTAAAAAGCTAAAACTTGATTTGATGTTTTTTTCAAGGGAATCCACCAAAGTAAATACAGCGATGATCGCGAAAATCCCCACTGTTACTCCCAATAGAGAAAGAATGGTTCTTGTCAAGTTGGATTTGAGTGCCTGCATTGCAAACCTCAAGCTTTCCCAGGTTAATTTTAGAAATATCACGTCTAAGAAGTTGTTTTAAAAGTAATTGGCAATATAAGTAGAATTCGGGATTTTTATTTTTAACTTTGCGGTTTTTAAATCTTAAATTAAGACCAAGCAATTAGAATATCATATTCATAACCTATGAAGTTATCCGACTTTAAATTCGACGTCCCCAAAAAATTAATTTCTTTATATCCCACTCCAAATAGAGACGAATCCCGACTCATGGTGGTCAATAGAAAAACAGGTGAAATTGAGCACCGTATTTTCAAAGACATCATTGAGTATTTTGGTGACGGTGACGTATTTGTCATGAACGACACCAAAGTATTCCCTGCAAGGTTGTACGGTAACAAAGAGAAAACAGGTGCAAAAATCGAGGTTTTTCTTTTGAGAGAATTGAACCAAGACCTGAGATTATGGGATGTCTTGGTAGATCCTGCAAGAAAAATAAGGGTTGGAAACAAACTTTATTTTGGTGACAGTGACTTGGTGGCCGAGGTTATTGACAACACTACCTCTCGTGGAAGAACCATCAGGTTCTTGTTTGATGGGTCTGATGAGGAGTTTTACAAAACCATAGATACTCTTGGTGAAACTCCAATCTTAAAGGAATTTATAGAGCGCAAAGTTGAAACTGAAGACAGGGAGAGATACCAGACTATTTTCGCAAAGAATGTTGGTGCTGTAGCTGCCCCTACTGCCGGTCTTCACTTTACACCTCATTTGTTGAAAAGGCTGGAACTTAAAGGTGTTGAAGTTTGCCCAATTACCCTACATGTGGGATTGGGAACCTTTAGACAGGTAGATGTAGAAGACCTGACTAAACACAAAATGGATTCTGAGAATTACGATATTCCTCAAAAGACGGTTGATTTGGTCAATGAAGCCTTGGACAACAAGAAGAGGGTAGTGGCTGTAGGTACTACGACTTTGAAAACTGTCGAATCTTCTGTGACGGCCAATAACCGATTGAAAGTAAGCAGCGGTTGGACCGATAAGTTTATCATCCCGCAATACGATTTCAAAATCGCAAATGCTTTGATTACCAATTTCCATTTGCCGGAATCAACTTTGCTGATGACTGCCTCAGCATTCGGAGGCTATGATTTGGTGATGAAAGCTTACAAAGAAGCTATCAAAGAAAAGTACAGATTCTTCTCCTATGGGGATGCGATGTTGATTCTCTAAAATATTGAAAGGCTCGAAAGAGCCTTTTTTTATTGTTGATTATTTTTTGATCTTGTGATAAAACAGGAAAACAAAGAAATTTTTACTTTTGGCCATCAAATTTCAAGATGAATAAGTTCGCAATCATTGTAGCTGGAGGCAGCGGAACCCGCATGGGAGCACCGATTTCCAAACAATATTTAGAAATAGGAGGAAAGCCTATTCTGATGCATACACTTGAGGTTTTTTATCATACCATCCCTGACATCCAATTAATTTTGGTTATTCCAGAAAATGATTTTGGATTTTGGGAGGATTTGTGTGAACGGCGCCATTTTGAAATTCCATATTCAATAGTAAAGGGAGGTAACAGTAGATTTCAGTCTGTCAAGAATGGCTTGGATTCAATTGTGGGGGATGAAGGGCTTGTTGCTATTCATGATGGAGTTAGACCTTTTGTAAATCCCGATGTAATCCTTGACAGCTTCAAAGTAGCTAAAGAAAAAGGGTCTGCCATCGCTGTCGTTTCTTTGAAAGATTCGCTTAGAAAACTGACCGATGACGGAAAATCATTTTTTCAAGAAAGACAGAATTTTAGGCTGGTACAGACTCCGCAGACTTTTTTGCTGTCCAAAATAAAAAAAGCATTTGATGTCACTGAACTGTATCATTTCACTGACGATGCCACGGTTTACGAGCATCAGGGATGGCAGGTCGAATTGATCTCCGGAAATCCCGAAAACATCAAAATAACCAGTCCTGATGATATGGTTTTCGCCGACTTTTTGATCAAAAGGCTAGGCTAGTTAATTCCGTTTACCTAGAAATTCCCTGCATTCACCGAGAATCTTCAGGCGGTAGCCTATTACCGTTAAGTTTTTTTTGATCCCTGATATAGCTTTGTCATCATCAAATCAATATTAATCAAATCAATCTCAATCATGGCAAAGAATAAATTTTCCTCCAAAAACAATGACCTCACAGCAGGCATCATTATCCTTGCAATCGGCGGGGTGTTATTATTGAAAGCAATGGGATTCTGGTTTCCCGGATGGTTTTTTTCATGGCCGATGATTTTCATCGCCATTGGTATAGTCAGTCTGATCAAGCATAATTTCCAAAGTGGCTTCGGCGTGTTTATGTTGTTGTTTGGATCATTCTTTTTGGTCAAAAAGGAACTTGGAATCCCTATGGAAATCCAGCCTTACCTTATACCGATTGGTTTGATTGTACTCGGTATTTTCTTGATATTGAAAAGGAACAATGACAGGAACAGATTCACAGATGACTTTTTTAAGTCCTATAACAAGACCGACAAGCCAATTGGATCCTCCACAGATCCGACAAATGCGACCTTTGCAAAACCCCAATCCATTCCCTATTCTGATACCGGAGACACCATCAATGCCCAGGCTTTGTTTACAGGGATTCAAAAAAGAGTGTTATCTAAAAACTTCAAAGGAGGTAAAATTTCAGCGATTTTCGGTGGAACAGACCTCGACCTATCCCAAGCAGATCTCGCTGATGGAGCGATCATCAATGTAGAAGTGGCCTTTGGCGGAGTGAAATTAATCGTTCCTCCACATTGGGAACTTCAGATCAATGTGACCAATATCTTTGCCGGCATAGAGGACAAGAGGATGTATCCACAAACTCCTACGGATGGAACAAAGGTTTTGAGAATATATGGTTCCATCATTTTTGGAGGATTGGAAATCAAATCCTTCTAACTGAAATTCCAAATGCTGAGAAATCTTATTTCACGCAATAATTTCGATTGGTTAAAAACCTTAGTCGCTATCCTGCTTTGGATAGTGGCTTTGGCGTATCTGATCAGTCACTATGGATACCCTCTCAAAACCGCTGCCATTGATACAGCTATCCATACCACCTTGATTTTATTGGGGTTTTGGTTGTTGGAGAATGTATTCAAATATTACCTTCCTGAACGTTCCAAGGCTTGGATGGTGCTGAATGTAGGAGGAATTCTTGCAGCAGCTTTGATATTTGCTGGAATTTACATTCTTAAGATTTTCATAACGGATGAAGTAGGATATTTGGATTTTGCGGCTTTGGTCATGCCACTTAAAGGATTGATAGCATTCATATTGTTCGTTGCTTGGGCTGCCCTTTTGGTGTTCAATGCCAAAATTGACGATCAGCTAAAAACCAAGGAGCGACAGGAAAGAATAAATCAAATGGCAAAAGATGCTGAACTATACCACTTACGGCAACAGTTGCAGCCTCATTTTTTATTCAACAGCCTCAATTCTATCAGTTCATTGATCAAAAACCAACCTGAGAAAGCCAGAGAAATGGTCCTTCAATTGGCTGATTTTCTCAGGGGTACCATCAAAAAAGACGATCAAAATTGGCTCACTGTTGCGGAAGAAAAAGAATACCTAGACTTGTACCTTGACATTGAGAAAGTGAGATTTGGCCACAGGTTGAAAGTAGAATTTCAGATTGATGAATCTGCAATGGTTGCAAAAGTACCTCCATTGATGATCCAACCTCTATTGGAGAATTCCATCAAGCACGGATTGTATGGAGTGATTGGGGAAGTATTGATTAATATAAAGTTTGAAAAGCAGAATAATTACCTGAAAGTGACCTTGGCAAACCCTTTTGACCTGGAAGCAGGAAGAGCAAAAGGGACAGGATTTGGACTTGATGCTGTCAAAAGGAGGCTATATTTACTATTTGGAAGAAATGACCTGCTGGAAACCAAAGCGGAAGAAAAGGTATTTACTGTCAACTTAAAGATCCCACAAAGGAATGATTAAAGTATTGATAATAGACGATGAGCCATTGGCAACGGAATTGATGAAGGAATACTTGGCCGATTTCCCACAATTTGAAATTCAAAAAGTCTGTTATGATGGCTTTGAGGGTTTGAAAGCCATTCAGGAATTCAACCCGGATTTGATTTTTTTGGATATCCAGATGCCCAAACTCACCGGATTTGAATTGTTGGAATTATTGGACAATCCTCCGTCGGTGATTTTCACTACAGCCTTTGATGCTTTTGCACTCAAAGCCTTTGATGCCCATGCGGTTGATTATTTGTTGAAGCCGTTTTCCAAATCAAGGTTTTCAAAATCCTTGGAGAAATACCTTCAACTTGGTAATAATGTAGAAGCAATACAAGCTGTCAAAAACGAGGAGACTTCGAATCATGAGTCAGCCAACAGGGTGGTGCTGAAGGTGAAGAATGAAATCAAAATCATTCCTGTGCATGACATCAAATACCTTGAAGCAAATGATGATTATGTAAATATCTATACCAAAGAAGGGAAATTTTTGAAAAACAAGACACTTTCATTTTATGAAAAAACGTTGGAATCTTCCCAGTTCGTCAGGGTACACAGGTCTTTCCTTGTCAATATTTCAGAGATCACGAAGATAGAGCCTTATGAAAAAGAAGGGTACTTGTTGAAACTTAAGGGTGGAGAAAGTATACCTGTAAGCAAATCAGGTTTGCCAAAACTCAAAGCAGTATTGGGTATTTAAAAAAAAAGCCCAAAAAATGGGCTTTTTTAATATTCGTCTTCATTAAAGAAGAAATCGTCTTTTGTCGGATAATCGGGCCATATCTCTTCGATATTTTCGTAAGGCTCGCCGTCATCCTCTAATTCTTGGAGGTTTTCAACAACTTCCAAAGGAGCACCTGAACGGATTGCATAATCAATCAATTCGTCTTTAGTTGCAGGCCATGGTGCGTCTTCAAGATATGACGCAAGTTCTAGTGTCCAATACATAGTGTGAGTTTTAAATGTTTACAGCCTTAACAGGCTGCAAAAATAGAAATTGTTTTAAATTTTCAATGTTAACTTATTATTTATTTGAAAGTTCTTTGAGAATGAAAGTTTTCACATCTATTTTTCTTTTGAATGTGCCGATCTTTCTTCTCATCATTACTTCAAAATCTTCCTCATTGGTTCTGAAATTTTCTGCATTGTCCTTTACAGTAGCCAATTCGATTTCATCTCTGTGGATTAGGTCCCTAAGGATTCCCATTTTTATCTTTTTCTTCTCAATCCTGTCTTTTTGATGGAAATCATCATATTTGGATCCTGCCAACCTTTCCAAAAACAGTTTTTCAAAAACTATCTCTGAAAAGAAAGTAAATGACCGCATGATCAGATTTGCTTCTTTGGGCTTGCGCTGTGGAAGTTTTTTCCATTCGGCTTGTAATCTTTTTGCAGCTGATACCCCATCAGGATTTGTTTCGGCGTAAGCAAGTTTTTTCATTTCATCCGTCATGGACTCCATTTTTTTCATCAGTTCCCAAGGTTTCATCTGTGGGCCTGTCTCCATGGTTCTGCGGAACCTGCTGAAAATCCTGTTGTTCAATTTCGAAAATTCATCCCAAAGTGGCTGTCGCTTTTCGGCAGGAACTCTCCCTGCAGCTTTCCATTCTTTTTGGATTCGTTTGGAGATTTCAAACGCACGTTTGGCATCTGGGTTGTCAAAAGCAGCACGTGCCTCAAGGACGAGTCTTTCGTATATTTTGATGTTGACTTCAGCCTGTACGGCCATATCTTCAAAAAAGTTCTTCCTATTTTCAAAAAAGGTATCAATTGCATTATTGAAAGCTTCTTCCATTTCTTCCTCAAAATCCTTTTCAACTGGACCGGTCTTGATCCATCGCATTTTCAGGTTTTTGAATTCCTCTGCGGTTTCTTTCCACTCCGTGCTGTCTTTCAAGGCTTCGGCTTCGACAATCAGACCCCGCTTGATTTCAAGGTTTTTCTCCCTGTTTTTCTTGATGATGTCCTCAAGAAAGACCTGAAGCTGCTCTAAATCTTCTATCAAAGGAATGAAATCTCCCAAAGCATCATATTCCAATAAAGAATCTTTGAGATGAATCAATTTCATTAAAAATGAACCTTTGTTTTGGTTCTCTTCTATATCCTTTTTGAGTTGCCCTATTTTTTCCTTGAGTGTCGTAAACCTGTCCTCAAAATATTTGATAGTAGATGCTTCATCTTCTTTTACTTCTCCAATCACCCTATCCGGCTGATTCAAAAATTCCCTGAGATAAACCTTGTTATCTTTAATGTACCCGTACGGATGCTCCATTGCGATTTAATAGGTTGGTTTGTGGTGTGGTCCTTCTTTTTTTGCAAATTAATTAATTCAAAAGCATTTATCCTAAGAAAGACCTTTTTTTGCCATCTTTGTCTATCATCGTTTCGAAATCAATCAAAAAATAAATATGAGTGCAGAAAAAATCATATTTTCTATGGCTGGGGTCTCGAAAATCTACCCCCCACAGAAAAAAGTTCTGAAAGACATTTACCTTTCCTTTTTTTACGGAGCCAAAATCGGAGTTCTCGGTCTCAATGGTTCGGGAAAAAGTTCGCTTCTGAAAATCATTGCAGGCGTGGACAAAGAGTTTTTGGGTGAAGTGGTTTGGTCTCCCGGATATACTGTCGGGATGCTAGAACAGGAGCCCAAGCTCGATCCAAGTAAGACTGTCAAAGATATTGTGGAGGAAGCTGTAGCCTCCACGGTGGCCTTACTCAAAGAATTCGAAGAAATCAATGAAAAATTCATGGATCCTGCCCTGATGGATGATCCTGATGCCATGGACAAACTGATAAACAAACAAGGGGAAGTCCAAGAAAAACTTGACGCGGCCAATGCTTGGGAATTGGAAACTATGTTGGAAAAAGCCATGGATGCCTTGCGACTTCCTCCGAGTGATGCCATCATCGGAAATCTGTCTGGGGGAGAAAAAAGAAGGGTGGCACTTTGCAGGCTTTTACTCATGGAACCGGATGTGTTGCTCCTTGATGAACCCACTAACCACCTTGATGCAGAGTCGGTACTTTGGCTCGAGCAGCATTTGCAGCAATATAAAGGAACGGTCATCGCGGTTACGCATGATAGGTATTTCTTGGACAATGTAGCCGGTTGGATTTTGGAACTTGACAGAGGTGAAGGTATTCCATGGAAAGGCAATTATTCCTCTTGGCTTGATCAAAAACAAAACCGTCTAAAGCAGGAAGAAAAGACCGAATCCAAGCGACAAAAAACCCTAGAAAGGGAATTGGAATGGATCCGCATGACCCCAAAAGCCCGTCAAGCCAAAGGAAAGGCTAGGCTAAGTGCATATGACAAGCTTATCAGTGAGGAGGGTAAAGAAAAAGAAGCCAAGCTGGAATTGTATATTCCGCCCGGACCAAGGTTGGGAGCAAAAGTGATAGAGGTTAATAATGTCTCCAAAGCTTACGGTGACAAATTACTTTTTGAAAACCTTTCATTCAACTTACCTCAAGGCGGTATTGTAGGTATCATCGGACCAAATGGTGCCGGTAAATCCACACTTTTCAAATTGATCACCGGTCAGGAAAAAGCCGATGCAGGGTATTTTGAAGTTGGAGAAACCGTAAAATTGGCCTACGTAGACCAGGAGCATGACCGGCTCGATCCAAATAAGTCAGTCTATGAGACTATTTCCGGGGGAAATGAAATCATCAAGCTTGGAAACAAAGAAATGAATGCCCGAGCTTATGTTGGTAAGTTCAACTTTGCAGGCTCCGATCAGGAGAAAAAAGTAGGCATCTTATCCGGAGGAGAAAGAAACCGAGTCCACCTGGCCATTACACTAAAAGAAGGCGGGAACTTGCTTCTACTAGATGAACCGACCAATGACTTGGATGTGAATACGCTGAGGGCACTTGAAGAGGCTTTGGAAAATTTCGGTGGTTGTGCAGTAGTCATTTCCCACGATAGGTGGTTTTTGGACAGGATATGTACACATATATTGGCCTTTGAAGGCGATTCTCAGGTGTATTGGTTTGAAGGTAACTTCTCCGATTATGAGGAAAACAAGAAAAAGCGTCTTGGTGACATAGCTCCTAAGAGGATTAAGTATAAGAAATTGAAGTAGAGTTTAAGCTAAAATGAAATTGGAAACCTCCAACCTGTGATATCAGGCTGGAGGTTTTTTGTTTAATTTTAAAACAGGAAGCTTTTATCTTTTTGGATTCCCCAATTTCAAAATCATGTATTTTTTAAAAAATTATAATTGGGGATAAATTTCAAGAATTTCCATATCGCTTTCATCTTTTTTATTGAATCAGCAATCATTCATTTCGTTTTTTGTTTATTTGTTTTCGATTTCCAAACACCAGCATGATGAGGACATTGTTATTGAGGCCGGGAGCCGAAGAATTGAATTATGAAATCAGGGGCATTGTCAAAAAAGCCCGTCAGGTTGAAGCTTTGGGCTATGAGATCACTTGGGAAAACATCGGCGACCCTATCCAAAAACACAATATCGTCCCCTTTTGGATGAAGGAAATCGTGTCTGATCTGGTCAGTCAGGACAGCACTTATGGCTATGCAGATTCCAAAGGAGTATTGGAAACAAGAAAATTTTTGGCCGGATTGAACAATCAAAAAGGGGGTTCACAGATCACAGCTGAGGACATCCTTTTTTTTAACGGGCTCGGAGATGCTATAGCCAAAGTCTACCAGTTTCTCACGCCAACGGCTAGGATCATCGGTCCTTCTCCAGCTTACAGTACCCATAGTTCTGCAGAGGCTGCACATGCCAATACTGCACCGATTACCTATACATTGGATCCTGATAACCAATGGCTTCCTGATATGGAGGACCTTTACAACAAGGTCAAATATAACCCCTCAATCGTCGGGATATTGATCATCAATCCTGACAACCCGACGGGTATGGTATATCCGAAGGAGGTTTTGGAAGGTTTTGTCAAGATTGCAAAGGAATTCAAATTGCTGTTGATTGCAGATGAAATCTACCAAAATATTACCTACAACGGCGTAAAAGCAGTGGCACTTTCTGAGGTAATTGGGGATTTGCCCGGAATTTCTCTTAAAGGAATTTCCAAAGAATTCCCTTGGCCTGGTTCGAGATGTGGCTGGATGGAGTTTTACAACAGAAATGCCTCCAAAGAATTTGCGAAGTTTTGTCAGACTTTGGAAAATGCAAAAATGATTGAAGTCTGCTCCACAATTCTTCCTCAATTGTCAATTCCAAAAATCATGAGCCATCCTGCTTATATGGATTACAGGTATGAAGCCAATGAAAAAATAGGAAGAAGAAGCAGGATCATGGAAGAGATTTTGGGGAAAATTCCCGGGATCAAATTCAATCCTACCAAAGGTGCTTTTTACAATACAGTGGTATTCGATGAGACCTACTTGGATCCTAAACAGTTTTTGCCGATCGATGGCCCGAAGTTGAAATCCTTGCTCGACAGTTGGTTACAGGAAGAAAACATGCCTTTGGATAAGCGTTTCGTCTATTTTCTATTGGCTTCTGTTAATATCTGTGTCGTGCCTATCAGTTCATTCTGTTCGGATTTGAGAGGCTTTAGGGTCACTTTGTTGGAAGAGGACGAATCTGTTTTCAGACAGACTTTCCAAAAATTGGGTGAAGCCATCCGCTTTTATCTAAATTCCACCAAAAAAGAATTGGTTTAATTTTAACTTGTTCCAAAAATTTCTTTTGATCACTTATCCTCTTACATCTATTGTGAGTCTATCCATTCCTATAGAATATTAATCAATATCCATCCCAAAGACTATAGGGATCAATCAATATCCTATTTAAGGTCTCCACATGCTTCTGTAGAAGGACTTTCTGAGATCTTCAGGTTTTTCATTGGATGCCATTCCTTCGTGTTCACGGACTTTCAGTGATTTTGGGTTTTCTATTTTCTCCTCCTCCAATTCGATTGGATTTTTGAGGAGCGAATTTAGGTCAGGCTGACCGGCATCAATCCACGCAGTATACCAAAAATCAGCGATCATTTTGATCGATTTTCTCATCTGCCTTTCGACTTGTCCCGAGAGGAGATTATTGTAAGCAATGGTAAAATCCCTGGAATAAACTTTGGTGCTGATTCCGCCTCTTTCCTCGTAGCTATATTTTTTATCTTCAGCAAAGCTTTTTGTCAAGGTTTTTTCAAAATTCAAAACTGAATCCAAGGCCATGTGTGCAACGATGATAGCATCCCAAGCCTCAAACTGCGGTTTTTCCAAGTATTCTGCTTTTCCGACAAAAAAATCAAAATCGTCCGAAAGCAATTCAGGAACACGACTTTCCCAAAAAGCATGGATGCCATATTGGTTGGAAAGCTGTCCATTATAGTTTTTGGTAGTATGCAATGGAACATTAATATCTGCAATGTAGTGACCTATGTCAGCTGAAAGTCGCAGAATAGCTTTTGTGTCTTTCTTTTTAAATGCTTCAGTCAGTTGGATTTTGGTGTGGTAAGCATTCCAAGGACCTATCCCGTGTTGTCGAAGTTCTTCTTCGGTGAATTTTTCCAAAGCCTGATTCCAATACCTTGGAAGCGTATAAACAGCACTGTCTCCGTAAGCATCCGCATCCAAAAAGTGTTTTTCCGCCTCCCCAATGACCGCATAGCGCCTCCTGTCAGGGTTGACGGCATTTTCTGTGATAAATTCAATATTGCTTTTGAAAAAACCAATCATTTCTGGTGGAAGAGAAAAAACTGCCAATCTGTTGATTCTCCGGTGGGCAAAAAATCCCCAAGCTCCAAGTTCAGGAATTGAAAAAATGAAAATCAGGCTCAGAATCAAAAATTTACGCATTCTTAAAAATAATCATAAATTCCATTTCTGTAAAATGAAATTGTATTACCTTTGCAACATAACGGCGGAATCTGAAAAATCTATCAGATTTCTGGGCTTTACGAGGTTTAGTTCGGAAATCCTTTTGTGTTTCAAAATTAATCAATTACATTTGCACTCCGTTTAGGGTAGGGTGTATTAACAGAAATTAAGTAAATAAGGATATGGCAAATCACAAATCGGCATTAAAAAGAATCCGTGCAAACGAAGCCAAGCGTTTGAGAAACAGATATCAGCACAAGACTACAAGAACTTTCATCAAGAGATTGAAAGCTGTGACTGACAAAGTGGAAGCGCAAGAGCTTTTGAAAACAGTTACCTCTATGATCGATAAACTTGCGAAAAAGAATATCATTCATAAAAACAACGCTGCCAACAGAAAGTCAAAATTGACCAAGTTTGTCAACGCTCTAGCCTAACAAAAGAAATTTTAGATAAAACAGCCTTGGCGACATTGCCAAGGCTGTTTTTGTTTTTTGGCTTTTGAGCCAAATGAAATTAAACGTTTAATATGCCCCTTGGAATCCCTCTGGGCTTTTTTTATTTTTTAGCAATCTCTATTTTTAAACAGTTTGAATTTTCCTTAGGGAAAGCTGGATCCAATTTTTAAACGCTGTATATGAAAGAATACCAATATTCCATCAAAATCTCTGCTCTTGCGGAAGAAGATAGGCCAAGGGAAAAACTTCTCCTTAAAGGCAAATCCGCCCTGTCGGATGCTGAATTGATCGCTATTCTTATAGGGTCCGGGACCAAATTTATGAGTGCTGTCGACCTTGGCAAGCATATTCTTTCTGCTGTAAACAATGACTTGGGAAATCTTGCAAAACTGAGTATTGCAGATTTGAAGAAATTCAAAGGAATAGGCGAAGCCAAGGCAATTTCTATAGTCAGCGCATTGGAATTGGGGCGAAGAAGGAAAATGATCGGTGAGACAGTAAAAAAAATGAAGGTAACGGGTTCGGCAGATGTTTTCCAAATGATGAAATCAGAGATGCTCGATGAGACAGTGGAACATTTTTATATTTTATTGCTAAACAGGAATAATTTTGTCATCAAGAAGCAACACATCAGCTCCGGAGGAACCAATGCAACGGTAGTTGATCCCAAAGTGATTTTCAAGTACGCATTAGATGGCATGGCTAGTTCCATTATTTTGGTTCATAACCATCCTTCCGGTAATCTTAAACCCTCAGAGCAGGATAGGGTTCTGACAAAGAAACTCAAGAATGTGGGGGAAAATCTCGAAGTCCAAGTCGTTGACCATGTGATTTTCACAGATGTTGCCTATTTTAGCTTCGCCGACGAAGGTATATTGTAAAGTATGAAGTCAAAAAATATTTTAATTATTGGGGTTTTTGGGGTAATCACACTTGCAATCGTCTATACTATGACAAGTACCGAAAGCCCCGAACTGTATCTGGAGAAAATTGAAAAAGAGCGTGAGAAGCAATACAAATTCATCAAGTTCAATATAGATTCCCCTTTGGATGAGGAGCATAAAAGGCATTTCAAAGAACTTGATTTTTACCCGATTGATCCTGAATTTAAGGTGAGAGCAAAATTGGTTCCTTTGGAAGAAAAGAAGATGATCGAACTTCCGATGACTGACGGTTCTGTGGAGAAATACCTCAAACATTCCTTTGCTGAATTTGACTTAAATGGCAAACCGCAAAAATTGCTTTTGCTCCAATCAATCAAAGAAGCAGACAAGCGAAACTTTTTCCTTGCCTTTGCAGATGTCACAAGTGGGGAGGAAACCTACGGTGGCGGCCGCTATATAAATCTCCGTCAGGATGGGAAAAACAGCATTACCATTGACTTCAATTTGGCCTACAACCCCTATTGTGCCTATAACCCTGATTTTGCATGTCCATTGCCACCAAAGGAAAACCTGATGGAAATCCCGATTCCGGTAGGTGAAAAAGATTATAAGAAAGAGTGAAATACAATTGGATGTAAAGGTCAGGAGTCAATTTTCCTAAAAGGCTTTGTTCATTTATCATTCGACATTTTTCATTCATTGCCTTCCCACCTTGACCAATTCTCTTAAATTTGTGCCTTGTCTTGAAATAACCGTGTATTCATGAAAATTTCCATAAATAGATTAAAGGATTTTATTGCGTTAGACCAATCTCCTGAAAAAATTGCGTCTCTTTTGACAGGCTCGGGATTGGAAGTGGAAGGGATTGTTCATTTTGAGTCCATCCGTGGAGGTTTGGATGGTGTGGTGATCGGTGAAGTTATGACTTGTGAAAGGCATCCAAACGCGGACAAATTGAGTGTTACCACGGTAGACGTCGGAGGAGAGGTTGTTCCAATTGTTTGCGGTGCCCCAAACGTCGCCAAAGGACAGAAAGTGGTAGTAGCAAAAGAAGGATCCACTTTGTATCCTGTTTCGGGTGAGTCTTTGGAAATCAAAAAAGCAAAAATACGGGGAGAAGTTTCCCAGGGAATGATCTGTGCAGAGGATGAGATTGGCATCGGTCACAGCCATGCCGGAATTATGGTGTTGGACACGGATTTGCCAAACGGAACCCCTGCTTCACAATATTTTGAAGTAGTCAGTGACCATGTTTTGGAGATTGGACTTACGCCAAACCGTGCTGATGCAGCTTCCCATCTTGGAGTGGCGAGGGATTTGAAAGCCTTGTTGAAAAAAGAAATCTGCCTTCCTTCTGTGGATCAATTCAAAATTGACAATAACAAAAGGTCAATTCCTGTGGAAGTAGAAAGTGCAATTGATTGCCCCAGGTATTCCGGATTGACGATTTCCAATATCCAAGTTGGACCTTCTCCACAGTGGCTCCAAAATTACCTAAGGGCTTTGGATCTCGAGCCGATCAATAACATCGTAGATATTACCAACTTTATCCTTCATGATCTTGGGCAGCCTTTGCATGCTTTTGATGCGGATAAAATTTCCGGAGGAAGGATCATAGTCAAAAAATTACCTCAGGGAACGGCATTCGTTACTTTGGATGATAAGGAAAGAAAACTTTCCGGTGAGGAACTGATGATTTGCGATGAAAAAGGAGGATTATGTATTGCCGGTGTTTTTGGAGGAAAAGGATCAGGAGTATCTGATTTGACTACTTCTATTTTTCTTGAGTCTGCCTATTTCTCCCCTGATATTATCAGAAAAGGCAGTCAATTTCATGGATTGAAAACAGACGCTTCATTCCGTTTTGAGAGAGGGACAGATCCCAACATGCCAGTTTATGCATTGAAAAGGGCTGCGATGCTGCTCAAAGAATTGGCGGGTGGAGAAATTTCCTCAGAAATAATTGATTTATATCCCGATCCTGTTTCTGATCTGATCATAGAGGTAAGTTATGCGAATATCAAAAGATTGATAGGAAAAGAACTGGCCAAAGATGAGATCAAGTCAACTTTGGAAAATCTTGACATCATGATATTATCTGAATCTGAATCAGGATTTACAGTTTCAGTAAAACCATACAGAGTTGACGTAACCCGTGAAGCCGATGTCATTGAAGAGATTTTGCGTATTCATGGCTTTGATAATGTTCCTTTGTCCGAAAACCTAAAAGCCGATTACCTTGCAGAACATCCTTCAAAGGACCTGAACAAACTGCAATACAGGCTCAGTGAGATTTTGTCTGGTTTGGGATATTTTGAAATCATTACCAATTCTCTGACCAAACCGGTTTATGCGGAGAAATCAGAGTTTTTGGAAGCGAATAAAAATGTTGAAATCCTGAATAAACTCAGTGAAGACCTAGGAGTCATGCGGCAGACTTTGCTGTTTTCTGGGTTGGAAGTTTTGGCGCATAATATCAACCGCCGTCAAAAGGACCTGAAATTATTCGAATTTGGAACCGTATATTTCAAAGAAGACGAAGGGTATCGTGAAGAAAAACGCCTGGCCTTATTCCTGACCGGAGACAGGGCTGCCGAAAGCTGGTTGGCACCTTCCAAAGCTGTAACATTTCCCGATATTTATGCTGTTGTCGAATTGATTTTAGAAAAAATGGGAATTGACAATACAGAGATAACAATAATCCATTCCGCACCATTTGAATTTGGCTTACAGATTAACTTGGGTACAAAGGAATTAGCTAAAATCGGATTGGTAAGGGAAGCAACAGGGAAGTTGTCAGAGGTGAAGCAAGAGGTGTTTTTTGCAGATTTGAATTGGGACTTGATAACAAAAAAATCGAAAGGCTTGAAAAAGTACGGTGAAATTTCCAAATTCCCGGAAGTTAGAAGAGACCTGTCTTTGGTAATTGATAAGAAAGTCACTTTTGACGAGATCAAAAAAGTCGCCAATAAAGCCGGAGGCAAGTTATTGCAACGCGTCGGAGTCTTTGATGTATACCAAGGGGAAAAGATTGAAGCAGGCAAAAAAGCTTATGCGTTGAGTTTTTACCTTCAGGACAATGAGCAGACGCTGACAGATAAAGTGATTGACAAAGCCATGTCCCGCTTGATGGAGAGTTTCGAAAAAGAAGTGGGGGCATTTATCAGAAAATAGAACATGATTCACGAAGAACTTCAGCGCACCGAAAAACTTACCGCACAAGTCAGCCGTAAGATGCAGCAGCTCGAGCATGACAACCAATCCCTAAAAGAAGAGCTTTTTTCACTTCAGTCAAAACTTGAAGAGAAAGAGCATGCGTTGGAGGATTTTAAAAATCAAATTAAAATAGCTAAACTTGTAAACAGCATACCGGTTGAAGAAATGGAATCTGCTGAATTGAGAGAAAAGATCAATAATTACATAAAGGAAATCGATAATATAATTGCCTATTTGTCTGAATGATATGGAGACACTTTCTATAAGATTGAAAATCGGGGATCGAGAATATCCCATGAAGGTGAAGACAGAAGACGAAGCCAAAATCAGACATGCAGGTAAATTAATTAATGATAAAATAAAAAGATACAGGGAGGAGTTCGGGTTGGATGACCGTCAGGACCTCCTCGCTATGGTAGCTTTTGATTCTATGGTCGAGTCTATGGAGCAAAATATGATCAACACCGATGACAGTGAATTGATAAAATCCAGTATCGGCAAGATCAATGAGCAATTGAGTTCCCTTTTGTAATACCAATATCACTCTCATTTTTAAAGATTTTTCCTTGTTTCCGGTAGGTAATATATATCTATCAAAAATACTTATGGAATCATCATTATACATCATTATTGCAGGCATTTTAGGCCTGGGGCTTGGAGCGGGTATCGCTAGCCTTTTGGTAAAAAACAACAGTAAAAAACTCGAAGAACAAGCTAAAGAAAAGGCAAAGAGCCTACTCCGTGAAGCTGAAATCAATGCGGAAGCCATCAAGAAAGAACGCATGCTTGAGGCTAAAGAAAAGTACCTGAAATTGAAATCGGAGTTTGAGGAAGATGCCAACAAGAAGAAAGCCATCATCATCACCAACGAAAACAAGATCAAGCAAAGGGAGCAGGTCTTGGCCAAAGAACTTGAACAAATCAAAAGAAAAGAAGCGGAGCTCGACAGCAAAAAAGAAAATCTTTCTGCGCAGCTTCACTCTGTTCAGGTGAAAAAAGATGAACTTGACAGGGTTACAAGTCAGCGGATTTCGGACCTTGAAAAAGTTGCAGGACTTACCCGCGATGAGGCAAAAGATCAATTGGTCGAAATCCTCAAAGATGAGGCAAACACCAAAGCATCTTCTCAAATCAAAGACATTTTGGACCAAGCCAAATTAACTGCCACCAAGCAGGCAAAAAAAATAGTTCTAGATACTATTCAAAGGACTGCCACAGAACACGCCATCGAAAACTGTGTCTCGGTATTCAATATCGAGTCTGATGATGTCAAAGGAAAAATCATCGGTAGGGAAGGTAGAAATATCCGTGCTTTGGAGGCAGCTACCGGCGTAGAAATTATTGTTGACGATACACCTGAGGCAATCATTATTTCTGGTTTTGATCCTGTAAGAAGGGAAGTGGCTCGACTTTCATTGCATAGATTGGTACAGGATGGGAGGATCCATCCTGCAAGGATCGAAGAAGTTGTCGCAAAGACTGAAAAGAACATTGAAGAAGAAATAGTAGAGATAGGAGAAAGAACCTGTATAGATCTTGGAATCCATGGCCTTCATCCGGAGTTGATCAGGATGGTAGGAAGGATGAGGTTCCGGTCCTCCTACGGACAGAATTTATTGCAGCATTCTAGGGAAGTGGCCAAGCTTTGTGCGACTATGGCAGCCGAAATGGGACTGAATGCCAAGCTTGCTAAAAGAGCCGGTCTGCTTCACGATATTGGGAAGGTTTATCCTGAAGAAGCTGAGCTTCCTCATGCCATCCTAGGTATGGAGCTTGCCAAAAAATACAAAGAGCATCCTGAAGTCATCAACGCAATCGGTGCCCACCATGATGAGATCGAGATGACTTCAATGATATCTCCCATTGTGCAGGCTTCGGATGCGATATCCGGTTCCAGACCGGGCGCGAGGCGTGAAATCATGGACAGCTACATCAAGCGTCTGAAGGAGTTGGAAGAACTTGCCTTGGCGTTTGATGGGGTCAACAAATGTTTTGCCATGCAGGCAGGCCGTGAACTCCGGGTCTTGGTAGATGCCGACAATGTGGATGATCAGACTGCGAGCAAGCTTTCCTTTGACATTTCCCAAAAAATCGAAAAGGAAATGCAATATCCCGGTCAGATCAAAATCACTGTTATCCGTGAGATGAGGGCTGTGAATTACGCCAAGTAGTTTCTGAAAATATTACAAGAAAGAAAACCGAAGTTCATTAAGTTGGACTTCGGTTTTCTTTTTATATTTTTAGGCCAATAGAGCTAGTCCAATTTCACCCAAATCATGCGAAACAGTCCCCTTTTTTACCTTTTTCAAAAAGTAAGTATCCGTCTTGGAATACTCAAACTTAATGCTGAAGACCTTTCACTTTTGGAAAGTCATTTTTCCTATTATCGCCAACTCAATCCAAAACATAAAAAAGACTTTCAAAAACGGCTTGTTTATTTTCTTGCCATCAAGGAGTTTGTACCAAGAGGAATAGAAAAGGTGACCCGGGAAATGGAACTGCTTATCGGAGCCACAGCTGTGATGATTTCATTCGGATTTCAGAATGTCACTTTGAAGCATTTCAAGAGGATTTTGGTCTACAATGACAATTATTATTCGACGATCAACAAACAATACCATCAGGGAGAAGTCAATCCGCGGCTGGGGATCATTGTGATTTCATGGAAGAATTTTGTCCGCGGAATGGCGGATGGAACTGATGGCATCAACCTTGGCATCCACGAAATGGCACATGCGCTGAAGCTAGAAAATCAAATCCATTACAACGGTCAGAGTAATTTTTTCAATCCCAAGCGTTGGATGGATTTTTCGGTTTTGGCCAAAAATGAAATCCAGAGAATTGCGGACGGGGAAGACTCCATATTTAGAGATTCGGCGGCCAACAATCCCCATGAGTTTTTTGCAGTGGCGTTGGAATCGTTTTTTGAAAATCCCCAAAGGCTAAAGGATTATGATAGCCGCCTGTACCAAGCTTTGGTTTTTTTATTGAAGCAAGATCCGATGGTTTTAATGGGAATTCCAAAGTAAAGCTTTGAAGACATCAGTTATTTTCTTTACAGACGGTATTGTCCATTTTCCTAAAATTAATCTAATTCGCTAGATCAAATCCCCTAACAAATGAAACTTAACCTGACCTTTCTTCTTGTATTTTCCTTGTTTTTTGGAAACCATGCCTTTGCACAGACGATACAACCCAAATACCAAAAAGAGGTACAGGAACTTGTTAAAAAACCAGCTATTAAAAAGGCCTTCAATTATATTCTTGAAATCGATCCCGTGACCATTCAGGATATGATCACCTTGACAGAAATCCCTACACCTACATTTCATGAAAAGGAAAAAGGATTGGTATATGCTGAAATGCTCAGGAAAGCAGGGGCAGACTCTGTTTGGACAGATGAGGTGGGCAATGTCATCGCGCTGAGGAAAGGAACCAAATCGGACAAGACAATCGTGGTGGATGCGCACTTAGATACTGTTTTCCCTTTTGGGACTGATGTCAAAGTCAAGCAAAGAGGAGACACGCTATTTGCTCCTGGGATTACTGATGCCAACCGTGCTTTAGCTGTGGTGGTGGCTTTGGTCAAAACCATGAGCCGTCAAAATATAAGGACAGAAAGTGATATTTGGTTTACAGGCTCAGTCGGAGAGGAAGGTCTTGGAGATCTAAAAGGCATGAAGCATCTTTTCCGCGAAGGCGGGCAGCCAATTTCTTCTTTTATTGCCATTGACGGTGGAGGATTGGAAGATATTGTCAATGGTGGCATCGGCTCTCTCCGGTATAAAGTAACTTTCAAAGGCTCAGGAGGACATTCTTACGGAGCGTTTGGAATTGGCAATCCACACAATGCCTTGGCTCAAGCTGTAGCTTCTTTTGTCCCGAAAGCTGATGCATATACAAAAGAAGGCTTGAAAACTACCTACAGTATTTCTGTATTGGGAGGAGGCACCTCAGTGAATTCCATCCCATTCGAATCTTGGATGCTCGTGGACATGCGCTCCGAAAGTCAGGAAAAGTTGAAAGGTATCAATCAGATCTTTTTGGAATCCATGGAAATAGGATTGGAAAAGGAAAATGCCATAATCAGAAGAGGGGAAAAATTGACTGTTGATATCGAAAAAGTAGGTGACCGTCCAAGTGGTATCGCATCACCTGAATCGACTTTGATCCAACAGACCATGGCCATCGCTGATTACCTTACCGGTGGAAAAAAACCAGAGCTAAGCTCAAGTTCCACCAACAGCAATGTGGCTTTTTCAAAAGGGATTCCCGCAGTGACTATCGGTCGTGGAGGCATCGGATATGGAGCCCACAGCCTAGGAGAGTATTTCATCAACAAAGATGGACACTTGGCTATTCAGCAAGCTTTATTGTTGGTATTGATGCAGGGGGGATGGAAATAATAATCCTTGAACTTAGATAGGAGGTCTTTTCAATCTGATATTTGTGGATATTGAGATATTGATTGGATAGCCCCAAATCTAACCTCAAGGTCATGATACTGAAATTATATCGTCTAAGGTATATTTCAATTTATATCACGAAGTATATTTCATTTAATCCCGAATCAATTCCCTCTCGGGATCTCCGCTTCGCTATGATTTCCTCTCCACCTCTCTCAGATTCTCCAATTTCTTATTCCTCAAAAATCCATTGATATCCTCGAAGTGCTCCTTCACCCGTTTGTTTCCAAATTCAAACACTTTGGTCACCAAGCCATCCAAGAAATCCCTGTCGTGAGACACGATGATCAAAGTGCCGTCAAAAGCCTTCAAAGCATCTTTGATGATGTCTTTGGTTTTCATATCCAGGTGATTAGTAGGTTCATCGAGGATCAGGAGGTTGACGGGTTCAAGAAGCAATTTGATCATTGCCAACCTCGTCTTTTCACCGCCGGATAGGACCTTCACTTTTTTATTGATGTCGTCTCCCTTGAACATAAAGGCACCCAACAAATCCTTGATCTTACCCCTGATTTCTCCGACGGCGATCTGATCGATGGTTTCGAATATGGTGAGACTTTCATCCAATAAAGAAGCCTGGTTCTGCGCAAAGTATCCGATCATGGCATTGTGACCTAATTCGCATTTTCCTTGAAAATCAATTTCACCCATGATGGCTTTGATCATCGTGGATTTTCCTTCACCGTTTTTGCCTACAAAAGAGACTTTCTGACCTTGTTCGATGATCATGCTCGCATCCTTAAACACAACATGGTCACCATAAGATTTGGTAAGTTCTTCGACGATTACGGGATATTTTCCCGATCTTGGAGAAGGAGGAAAGCGCAGCTTCAATGCCGAGGTGTCCACTTCGTCCACCTCAATGATTTCCATTTTCTCCAGCATTTTCACCCTTGACTGCACCTGAAGGGTTTTGGAATAAGTCCCTTTGAAGCGGTCGATGAATTCCTGAATATCGGCAATGGTCCGCTGCTGCTCTTCGAAATGCTTCTGTTGCTGCTCGCGGCGCTCTTTTCTCAATTCAAGGTAATGGCTGTATTTGGCTTTGTAGTCATAGATCCGGCCCATCGTTACTTCAATAGTCCGGGTGGTGATGTTGTCCACAAATGCCCGGTCGTGGGAGATGACCACTACGGCTTTTGCTTTTTGGGTCAAAAAATCCTCCAGCCATTGGATGGATTCTATGTCAAGGTGGTTGGTCGGTTCATCCAAAAGGATCAAATCAGGTTTTTGTAGAAGTATTTTGGCAAGTTCGATCCTCATCCTCCATCCACCTGAGAACTCTGAAGTGGATCTTTTAAAATCTTTCCTTTCAAATCCCAATCCCAAAAGCACTTTTTCCACTTCGGCTTCGTAATTGACTTCCTCGATGGCGTAGAACTTTTCGCTGAGTTCGGAAACCTGCTCGATGATTTTATAATAATCTTCGGAGTCATAGTCAGTACGAACGGTAAGTTCTTCATTGAGTCTTTCGATCTCGGTTTTCATGTCGAGGTAAGAAGCAAATGCCTTGGATGTTTCCTCAAAAACCGTACAGTCATCCGCTGTCAACAAATGCTGTGGCAAATAGGCGATCACCGCACCTTTTGGAGCGGAAACGCCCCCTGAGGAGGGTTTAGTCCCGCCGGCAATGATCTTGAGCATGGTGGATTTACCTGCGCCGTTTTTGCCCATAAGGGCTATTTTGTCATTTTCGTTGATAGAAAATGACACATCACTGAAGAGGGCTTTGCCGCCGTGGATGACGGAAATATTGTCTACTGAAATCATGATTATCGGAATTGAAGCCGCAAAGGTAAGGAATTGGAAGAACTAGTCCGCCGTGGCAGATTGGAAGATTAGAAAATTTTAAAATTGGAAGCATGGGTTTATAGTTTCAAAGTAAAAATGATGGTGCCACTTCTTTGGTTAGGTATTCTAATGACACTTGATTAAAAACTAGATATAAAGCATTTAAAGAAATAGTATAATGCTTTTTGTAAAAAAAGGAATTTATCTAAAACAAAAAACCGCTCTGGATTTCTCCAAAGCGGTTTTCTGTTAAATATAATTAACCAATTCTTCTATCAAGCCACTACGCCCAATACCTTTGCCATGACAGCACCGATTTCCGCAGGAGATTCTGCCACGTGGATACCGTTTTCGGCCATGATGCGCATTTTGGCTATTGCTGTATCGTCAGCGCCGCCGATGATGGCACCTGCGTGACCCATCCTGCGTCCCGGAGGCGCAGTCTGTCCGGCGATAAATCCTACTACAGGTTTTTTGTTGCCGTTTGCTCTGATCCATCTTGCGGCATCAGCTTCGTAATTTCCTCCGATTTCGCCGATCATGACGATGGCATCCGTCTCAGGATCTTCCATCAACAGTTGAACCGCATCTTTGGTGGATGTTCCGATGATCGGATCTCCGCCGATACCGATGGCTGTCGATACGCCAAGTCCTGCTTTTGCGATCTGATCTGCCGCTTCAT
>NZ_CDSBKL010000003.1:0-33565 GCF_977115555.1 Aquiflexum sp. | reverse complement strand
ATGGTGATAACTCTTGGTTCAGATGGAATGATGATTTTTCATCAAGACCAAAAATTCCATCCACATCTTCATCTCGCTTATCAAAAAGCCTGTCGGTTTCTTTATCCTTTTCTTCCTTCGATTTGGTGCTTGATGATACTTGTATAAGGTCATCGGCGAGTTTTCCGTTGATTTCTTCATATTCCTTTTGCTGTTCTGGTGTTAGTTTCACTTCTTCTGTTTTATTTAAATCAGCAAGGAGCGATTTTTTATTTAAAACCTGAGCTGACACTGCACTAGCTGATACTATGAAAACAGCTAGTGCTAAGAGATTAATAATTTTGATTTTCATTTTTTAGAATTTTGTATTATTCAAACCTTTTTTTGATTTTCCGCATTATCGATTCTAAAGATTGGAAGGGTTAAGGGTGAATTTCTATGCCAAGAAATTACTACTATTAGTTATCGTTTTTCATTTTTAGCATCATGCCTTCAATCATTTTTGTAAAATCCCCCGAGAGCGGTGTTTGGCGAGGTGGAAATTCCTTGAAACTCTCCAAATGTTTTTGCATTAGTCCCAACATCGGAGCATATGCCCAGCCTTTGTGCTCTGACAACTGACGAGTAATATCGCTGTCGGTCTGTCTTTCGTAAGGATCCAATAAAAGATTAACCAATAAGGGTCTTCCATATGGTTCTAAGAATCCGTCCCATTTATTATTACGCTTTGATGCAAAAGACATTTTAAACTGTTTGTATCGTATGGCAGTCAAATTTGCTTCGTCGTAATAGAAATAGAAATCGCGTTTACTTGAGGATTTACCGGTAATAAAGTCGGTCTGATCAATTCCTTCCAAAAGCACTTTAAAGGGCTTACCATTATAAGTACTGCCATTTTTCAATTTTTCAACGATGTTAGGCTCACCAGCTATGGCAATCAAAGTAGTAAACCAATCTTCCAACGACATGATCTCACTGCTTTGGCTTCCTGCTTCAATTTTTCCCGGCCATCTTACAATACAAGGAACTCTAACTCCACCTTCCCAGGTGGTTCCCTTATCCCCACGGTATGGACTGGTCCCACCTTCAGGCCACATATACTGGTAAGCGCCATTATCTGTAGTATAAATGACGATGGTGTTGTCAGTCAATTTCAGGTCGTCAACGAGTTTCAGTAGTTCGCCTACCTCCCTATCGTGAACTATTAATGCATCCCCGTAGACATCTTCGCCATTTTGCGAGGCTCTTGATTTACCTTTATCCGCCTCCTTTAAATGCTGAAATACGTGTAATCTGGAAGGGTTATACCATGCAAAAAACGGTTTATCTTCTTTGGATTTTCTTTTAATGTAGTCTGTTGTTTTTGCCAGAATTTCCTCATCAAAAGTCTCCATGCGTTTTGAAGTTAAAGCTCCTTCATCTATTGTTGGACCATTTGCTGTGCCGGAAATAACTCCTCTTGGATCAAATTGCTTTTTGAAGTTGGCGTCCGTAGGACGATCCTTGTCTTCAAGGTCTTCGCTGGCATTAAGGTGATACAGGTTGCCAAAATATTCATCAAATCCATGACGGTGAGGCAACATATCTTCTAAATCGCCAAAGTGATTTTTACCAAATTGGGCAGTATTGTAACCTAATGTTTTTAGCACATCTGCTAGCGTTGGGTCTTCTTTTTTAAGCCCAACGTCCGTTCCCGGTATTCCTACCGTTGTAAGTCCGGTTCTAACCGGCAATTGACCTGTGATAAAAGCTGCACGACCGGCAGTACAGCTTGGTTGACCGTAAAAAGTGGTAAGCTTTAACCCTTGACTAGCTAATTTGTCAATATTTGGTGTTGGGGCACCCATAATATCACCACCGTAGGTTCCAAGATTACTAATGCCAATATCATCGGCCATTATAACGATGATATTAGGCTTTTTTTGCTGTGCGAAAGCCAGTTGAACGAAAAGTAGAACTGTTAACGAGAGTATTACTTTCTTTTTCATAGGTTAATGTTTGATTTATTATTTCAGATATTTTATCCAGGTCTTTCCAATTTTCCCATTGAAAGCGAAGGGCGCTTTATCATAATAGTCCAATGAAACCGGCGAATCAAGGTCTTTTCCTATATCAAAAGTCGCATTGGAAGTGAAGTGGAGGGACATCGCTCGGGGTACCGTACCTTTGCCCACTTCTTCTCCATTTACTTTAAGTGTGATGTCCATTGCACCACCAATAGGTCCTTGAAGCCTCGACTCGACTTCAATTACCACTTTACCAACTGGCAGTTTTTTAGAAGATCTGAGTTTCGTTCGTTCTACCTCAAAGAGGTTGAATTCATAATGCAGGTATCCATCTTTGATAAAGGCAGTAATTCCACCAGAAAAACCTGCAAGTGCATAGAGTACTCCATTGGCATTTTTTGGAATTTCTACTTCCATTGTCACCAAACTGCTGTTTTTCCCAAGCTTTGGTGCGGCGGATTCTGGCATATATGTTATTGGACGGTCAAAAGTCCATTCGGTAAGTGGAGATGCCGGTGCATCCTCCGGATGAAATAAGGCGGTAGACCAAAGTCCTCCTCCGATGGGAAGGTTTTTATACTTTGCTGATTCTGCGATAAACAGCGCCTTCATTTCCTCCAGTTTTTCAGGATTGGACTCTGCCAGATCTGTACTTTGACTCCAATCCTCATCAATATGATAAAGCTCCCATTGATCGGTAAGTGGAGACCAATCTTTGACACCTTTTGGTATCCCTCCTACCCATGGTTCTCTTGGTCCCCTAGCTGATGCATACCATCCATCGTCATAAATCCCCCTGCTTGCCATGATATCAAAAAACTGAGTAGTCCTTGTGCTTTTTGCCTTGGCTTCTGTAAAAGAATAAACCATACTGGTACCATGGATCGGATCCTGGGAGAAACCATTTACCACCTGAGGAGAAGAAATTTCCAACAATTCATAAACCGTCGGTACAATGTCTATTACATGGTGAAACTGTGCCCTTGTTTCAATGTCACGCTTGATTTTCTTTGGCCAACTGACAGCCATAGGTTGTCTGGTTCCACCAAAATAAGCGCCCTGTAATTTTGTACCCTGGTAAGGAGTACTGCCTGCCCATGCCCAGCCGGCATGGTACATGTTGTCGGTTTTTGGGCCGCCCAGAGCATCCAATCCCCCGAGTTCTTCCAATGCTTTCAGGTGATCGGAAATCTTGGTCGGAATTCCGTTTTGGGCGAGTTGTTCGCTGATGGTGCCATATAGGCCTTCAGATGATGAACCATTGTCTCCCCAGATATAAAATATGAGCGTATTTTCGAGTTCACCCATTCTTTCAATTTCGTCGATCAACCTTCCCGCCTGATAGTCTGCATGCTCGGTAAATCCTGCAAATACTTCCATCAGCCTTCTTTGGAAAGGTCTTTCGGATTCAGGAATAGATTCCCAAGAAGCCATAGACTCCGGTCTGGGTGTAAGTTTGGTGTCTTGGGGTATCCATCCTTTTTCTTTGGCGTTTTTAAACACCCTCTCCCTGTATGCATCCCACCCATCATCAAACTTTCCTTTGTATTTGTCAGCCCATTCTTTGGGTACTTGGTGTGGACCATGGGAGGCACCCGGGGCCCAATAAATAAAGAAAGGCTTATCAGGCTGAAAAGCCTTCTGGTCCTGCATCCAGGTGATCGCATCATCGGCAATGTCTTCTGACAGGTGGTATCCTTCAGGATGATGTTCCTTGATGATATAATTGGTGTTTCTTACTAAAGTTGGCTCATATTGAGATGCTTCACCCGCTAAAAACCCATAAAAATATTCAAAACCATAACCAATAGGCCAATATTCAAAAGGGCCTTTATTTGTAATCTGCTCTTCAGGCGTGTTGTGCCATTTTCCAAAAGCAGCGGTATTGTATCCATAATTCTTGAGCACTTCCGCCATGGTGGCTGAGGATTTGGGAATCACTCCGCTAAAGCCATCGAAATCATTGGCGATTGCCGCGATCTGTCCATTTCCCACAAAAGTATGGTTGCGGCCGGTGAGCAAAGATGCCCTGGTGGGCGAACACATCGCGGTAGAATGGAACCGGTTGTATGATATTCCGCCTTTGGCTACCCTTTCCAAAGTAGGTGTGTTGATTTCACCACCATAAGTTGAAGGGGTGCCTGGTCCAAGGTCATCCATCAAAATGATGACAATGTTTGGTGCATCCTCAGGCAATCTGTTAGGTTCTATCCGCTTTTTGTAGGTAGAAGTTCCTATAGTAAGACCGGCTTTACTTCCTGAAGGAACCGGTGGAAAAGGAAGGATATCCTGAGCTGAAATCAAGCCTGGCAAGCAGACAAGAAAACCTAATAACAAAGACTTTAAAACAATATTTTTTTTCATTTGATAAGCATTTATGCTGTTTAATTTTCAGTTATCATTGAGGGTAATGAGAATTTGAATTGTAGACCATTAAAACTTACCCTTTCACTAATCAGAGTCCATTATCAATTCCTTCCTAATTTTTCATCTGAAAGGGAATATTTGGTCTCGAATATTGGTTGGCTTCCAATATTTTTAGGGGAATCCGGGTCAAAATCCACAATCCTGATTTTAGTGGTTTCTCGGATTCCATACAGATATTTTTCCAGACTGGATTTTCGGATTTGACCAATCTGGTTGGAAAGAGAATCTATCACATTGGCAGGTACCAGGATTTTGGAGGCAGCCAAGACATCCAAGGAATCAGCGCCGGTATTTTCTTTTAAGAAGGTTTTAAACTCCTGTTCATTGGATTCGTGGTTTTTACCGGTATTTAATAAGAAAAATTTTCCTGCCTCTCCTACTGCAATCAGGTTTTTTTCTGCTTCTATATCATTGAAGTAAATGAGCTCTATTTTTAATCCATCTTTCTTTTCTTCCAATTCAAGTAACTTATCAAGCTGCTTTTGTATTTTGGAAGTGAAAGTTGTATCGAGGTAACTGTATTCAATGGACTTGATATCATTGGGGTCGACACTGACCAAGCCTGCCAGAAAATTGATTGGGGCAGTACCAACTTTTACAATCAGATTTTTGAAAGTATTCCAGACAATCTGTCCAATGCTGACAGTGGGATCATTCAAATCCCCTCTTACAGGAATATCGAGGTTAATGACTCCATCTTTGTCCTTTAAAATAAAAAGGGCAAATTTCATGGGTAAATCGTAAAGGCCACCTGATTTCTCCCCTAATTCCGCATGTTGGATAATCAGTTTGTTTTCACTTGTAAGCTGGTTGTTCAAAATCTCAGTATGGCTTTTGTAATACATATCCCCATAGACAATTGGAAAACCCATATAAAACTTTGAATAGATGTTCAAATCACTCAACCGAAAATCCTTTATGGTATAATCGAGTATGATATCATAGGGATTTGAAGGATTAAAGCCTACCTCAGCCACAAGGGTACCACGTTTATTGAGGAGCATTTTAGCGTTTAACTTTACCCAATCTGAAGTGCTTTGAAGTGTTCCGGCATCCATATGGATTTCACTGAGGTAATAATTGAAAATCTCCCCTGTCAGGTTATCGGCGTAATCTAGTTTCCCCTTATCGACAATCAAGTGGCCTATTTCATAATACAGCGGATCAGATGAGGGGGTGGACTCAGCTTCTTCTTCAATTGGAATATTGAATGCTTGGAAGAAATTGTTGGTAAGGGAATCCATTCTGAAAAAAACATAGGGTTCAGAAACTACCAAAGAATCTATTATGTATTTCGATTGGGAATAATCAATTGTTTTGAAGTTGACTTCCGCTTTTTTGGCACCTAAAAATTCCTTTCCCTCATTATCTTTCATCAAAAAATCTAGTAATTCCAACGAACCGGAAACGAGGGATTTATCCGGTTCATTCAAGTCACCTCCAAGGGTAAAATTGCTGTTTAGCTCGCCCTGAATGATTTGGACATTTTCATAATTTTCAACTTCAAAAATCCCGTTTCGAACGATAAGGTTGTTTATCGAATATGCAAGCAGGGTGGAAGCGGTGGTATCAGCTGGAAAAGCTGCCTGATTTAATGAATCCTCGTTGACCGAAATATTAAAAATTTCGAAAAAATTGTTTGACTCTCCCTCCATTCTAAAATAGACATAAGGATCATTAAAAATAAGTGAATCTACTGCATAATTCAGGTTAGCCTGATCAATGGACTTCAACTGGATTTCCATTTTTTTTGTGCCTAGAAACTTCTTATCCTGTCTGTCTGTCATCAAAAAATCAAGAACTTCCAAAGAACCTGAGATTTTGGATTTTTCAGGTTCATTGATATTCCCCATAATCGAAAAATTACTGTTAAGCATTCCCTGAATGGAATTAATATTAGCCGATGTTGCCACATAATCTTTGAAAGCGTCTAGGTATAGATGATAGACTATGATGTTGGCTTCAAAATCCCCTCCTGTAGGATCGAAATTCAGTGTTGACTCAAAATACCCTTCATTTTTGAAGGCAAATCTCAAACCTGCTTTGCTTTTTTCTTTTTGGTCCCAACCTATATATGGAATGAAAAATGACAGGTCATTCAATTTTGTCACTTTATTTAATTTCCTGTTCTCATAAGAGAATTGCGCTCTCGTTAACTCAATATTTGACAACTGAAACTTTAAAGGACCAGAGTCAGACGAATCTTCCGCAAGGGTATCTTTGGAAGAGGAAAAGAAAGTAATCAAATCATCAAAATTGAAAATAGAATCATTTTGAATGAACCTTGCATTTAGACCTGAAAGGTAAAACTGCTCGATGACAAGGTCTTTTGTGATATACCTGTATGGTTCAGAATCGACCAATAAAGTATCAAATGAAACAAAAACTTCTTTCCCATCAGCTTCAAACATTTTAAAATCAGTTACAAGGATTTTTCCTGTGAAATAATTGATTTTGAGTTTCCCTAATTCCATCTGACGTCCGATCAGTTCCTTACTGTGGTTTATAAGATACTTTCTTATAATTCCTGGAATCAGAAAGACCATCAGTATGATGAATACAGTGAAAATGCCCAATGACCGTAGAATGATTTTCTTACTCATTTTTGGTATGGAAATAATGTGATTCAAAATGCGAGCCCTTTGGCAATGAAACTTAGGAATACGCCCTTTTTAATTGCCCTATGCATCTGCCAAAGGAAAAAATTCCCATTCTTGATTTAACCTAGTTATGTAAATGAAATTGAAGTGAGAAGTCTAGCCTTACCTATTGGCTGTAAGGGCAAGTCTTGTTTTTTCCTATGATTTAATGAATTTATAGAATGCGCCTGCAGCCAAAGCTCCTAGGATCGGAATCATGATAAATACCCAAAGCTGAGACAAAGCCCAATCCCCGACAAACAAAGCCTGACTGATGCTACGCGCCGGGTTTACGGAAGTGTTTGTTACAGGAATACTGATGAGGTGGATGAGGGTAAGTGCAAGTCCTATCGCAATCCCTGCAAATCCTTTGGGGGCTTTGTCATCTGTGGCACCAAGGATTATAATCAAAAACATGAAAGTCATGACAAACTCTGTCACCAATGCTGCATTGAGGCTGTATCCTCCCGGTGAATGTTCACCATATCCATTAGCCGCAAAACTTCCGATATCAGAACCATTTCCTGTGGCAATGATGTATAAAACTGCTGCTGCAGCTATTGCTCCTAATACCTGCGAAATCACATAGGGTAGTATAGTTTTGGTTTCAATCCTATCTCCGGCCCATAATCCTATGGTTACAGCAGGGTTAAGATGTGCTCCTGAAATGTGTCCGAGGGCATAAGCGATTGTCAACACGGTCAAGCCAAAAGCCAGGGAAACACCCAATAATCCAATCCCGACTTCCGGGAAAGCCGCTGCCAGGACTGCACTTCCACATCCTCCCAACACCAACCAAAATGTGCCGATAAATTCTGCTAAGTTGTTTTTCATTGTATGGTTATTTAAAGGTTATAAATTGATAAATACATATTTGACTTGAATAATGACATCCAAAAATTTACAAATCAGGTTACCATTTCCACCCAAAACCCGTCTGCAACATATAATCGGTTTCGGTAGCACCCGGAACAGGGCGGTTGTCGTAAGTGGCAGTTAGGCCAAGTTTTATATAAAAATCGAGCGGGAGATCGTATTTGACATCGAAGTTGAATTCCGACCTCAATCGACCGCCTTTTGAAATGCTCGGATAGACAACAAGTCTAGATAAAAGATTAAGGTCCCCGATATCATAGAGGTTTAGCTCAGTACCTGCATATCCTTCCCATGTTCTCCTGTCCTCAGCCTCGGTATATTTTTCTGCGTTATAGGTTACCCCACCGGCCACACCCCAATAACTGTGGTTGGTCCGGATGATATAATTACCCACACCCACTTTTCCTAAGGTTCTGAGGTCGATCTTTTGTTGGGTGTTTCTCAAGAAAGTCAGGGATACAGGAATATACCAATCCTTTGGAAGCAGGTAGTTGAAAGTCACTCCTCCTTCTGTATTTCTGATTTGTTCTACTTCATCCTGATTGGAATAAATGGAATTGTAAAAAATGCTCGTAGACCAGGTTTCTGCCATGTACTTGGCATTGCTCCTTAATGATATCTGCCTTAAATTTTGGGCTTTGGTAAGACCAAAACCAAAATCAACATTGGCGTTTAGCCTGTCTTTGAATAGTTTCGCAATGGATTCCAGGTAGACAATTTCATCTATTGGAACTTCTTTTAAGAGACCTTCTGCGGATTGGATTTTTATTAATCCCGCACCAGTTGTCTCGAGGTTTCCTGTAAGCCTGGTACCGTCCGACAAGGTTATGAGGAATTCGGTGGCTGTTTTGATCCTTACGATCCCACCATAATTCACCCTGAAGTCGTCTTTGCTGTAATCGGTTTCTATGGTCACCACACCACGGTCCATACTTTTTACTGTTCCGACTATGACGTCCTGGTTTTTGAGAAATAAGGAATCCATTTGAGCTGAAACTTTGCTGTAGAATAGTATCAAAACAATGGATAAGGAGAGGGTTAAATGTTTTTTCATGGCATTGGTTTTAAAGAATTTTATTTTGGCTTAAAATAATTCTACTTTGACACTTTTGATATTTCCGCTGAATTTGAAAGGGGTTTTTTTGTGGTATCGCAATGATACAGGGGATCCCAGATCTATACCGACATCAAAGGTTTCACTTGCGGTAAAAGCAGCCGGAACAGTCCGGGATACTTCACCTTTTGCAACCATTTTGCCGTCCACCAAAATTTCTATCGAAGCCGGCGCACCGGGTTTGGCAATCTTGGTAAGTACCTCAATCTGATGTCTGCCAGCAGTAAGTTTATCCGGAGATTCCACTGTATACCTTTCGATGATCATCATATTGTACTCATACACCAGCTTGCCATTTTCCATAAAAAATGTTAGTCCACCAGAGCCTCCTCCAAGCGCATATATCACCCCGTTCGCATTGGCAGTGACTTCCATATCGATGGTGACTTTGTTACTTTTCTTTCCTAAACCCGGAGCACTGAATTCCGGCATTCGGGTTGTGCTTGCGTTAAAAACCCAGCTTTTATATTGGGAAGTAATGACATCTTCGGGGTGAAGCCTCAACCAGATCCCTGCACCTATAGGCAAATCCTTGTTTGCTTTTGCCTGCTCCATAAATAAGGCTTTCATGTTATCAAGCCGTTCGGGTTCCTGAGTGGCAAGATTTTCTGCCTGCGAAAAATCTTCGCTGAGATTATACAATTCCCATACATCTGCTTTTGAATCCCATTGATCCAAGCCTTTTTGGGCAGGAATCCATGGATAAAGCGGTCCGAAAGTGGATGCAAACCAACCATCTTGGTGAATACCCCGGCTTCCGTTGTTATCAAAGAACTGGGTTTTGGAAACAGGAACCGCTGTAGCACTTCCAAATGTGTATCTCATGCTAACGCCATCTAATGGAATCTGCTCAAATCCGTTGACCACCTTTGGAGCCGTAATACCAAGAATATCATAAATAGTAGGTGTGATGTCATTCACATGGTGAAATTGGTTGCGGGGTGTTTTATCAGGCTTGATACCTTTTGGCCAACTGATGACCAAAGGATTTCTTGTGCCGCCAAAATGGGAGGCAATCAATTTTGTGTGTTTGAAAGGTGTATTGCCAGCCCATGCCCATCCAGCATGGTATATGTTATCCGTCAATGGGCTTCCAATAGCTTCTAGACCACCGAGTAATTCAAGCGTTTCCAGCTGCTGTTGGATGGTGTTGGGAATCTGGTTCTGGGCAAGCAATTCACTGATGGATCCATTTTGACCTTCGGCGCTCGATCCATTATCTCCCCAGATAAAAATCACCATAGTGTTCTCTGTCTCACCCATTTCTTCCACTGCATCCAGAACCCTACCCACTTCATAATCGGCATGTTCTACAAATCCGGCAAAAACCTCCATCAGTCTTCTCTGAAATGGTTTTTCCGAATCGGGAATACTTTCCCAAGATGCCATCGTAATATCCCTTTCCGTTAGTTTGGTGTTTTCAGGTATCCATCCGAGTTCCTTTTGACGGTCAAAGACCCGTTCCCTGTAATTGTCCCAGCCATCATCAAACTTTCCTTTGTATTTATCAGCCCACTCCTTATTGATATGGTGAGGACCATGACCTGCCCCCGGTGCGAAATAAAGAAAGAAGGGCTTATCCTGGGCAAATGCATGCTGCTGGTGCAGCCAGTCGATGGCACGGTCAGCCAAGTCTGTAGTCAAATGGTATCCTTCCTGGTGAGGGGGTTCAATGGGAGTAAAATCCCTGACAAGCCTTGGTTCCCATTGTGAAGTTTCACCTGCCAGAAATCCATAGAAATGTTCAAATCCATAGTTATTTGGCCAATAGTTAAATGGCCCCTGGGAGGTAGTCTGGTTTGCAGGCGTATTGTGCCATTTGCCAAAGGCAGAGGTACTGTATCCGTAATTTTTCAAAACCTCAGATACAGTTGCGGCTTCTTTTGGAATGATTCCCGTATATCCATCCCAATCCACGGCACGTTCGGCAATTGTCCCATTTCCCACCCTTGTATGGTTTCTTCCAGTCAATAGGGAGGCGCGTGTAGGCGAACAGATGGCTGTCGTATGGAATGCATTGAAGGAGATTCCCTGGGCGGCAACTCTTGACAAAGTAGGTGTATTGATCTCCCCTCCAAATGTTGAAGGAGTTCCAAATCCAACATCATCCATCAACACAATGATGATATTAGGTGCATCTGCCGGGAGGTGGTTTTGCCTGAGTCTCCTTTGATGTTTGCTTTCCGACAGGCTTTCACCTGCAATGCTTGCAGTCCTAGGTTCTGGAAAAGGGAGTACAGAACCTGATGTTTCAGTATTGTCCAAACTTGTTACTTGTTTGTTTTGACAACCTGAACTTAAAAGCAGGAAAATAAAGACATAAGCAATTAAATCAGATTTCATCAAGGAAAGAATTTATTTGGAACTGCATAAAAAGCTATCTGAACTTCGGGAAACACTCTTTCAGTCAGAAATACCGTATGACAAACCTAAAAAACCGTCATTTAGGAATTGACTTTATTAATGTCTAGTTTGTATTGAAATATGTTTCAGGATTAATTAACTTCAAATTCTAAAAAATCTCAGTAAATATGAATTTTTCATTAGTTGAACTCTTCAGCATTTTTGGCGGCTACCTGGGATTCATTCTATTGATTATCATTTTGAGTAAACTGAAAGGTAAGCCGTTGGTTAAGTTTACCTTGGCCATGTTTCTACTGATCGGCTCGGCCATAGTGATTATCGGCACGATTACTTTTTCAGGAAACGCGGTATATTTTCCACATTTATTCAGGCTGGATAGTCCGCTTCATTACCTATTTGGGCCGATCTGTTATTTTTATGCACTTGCCTCATTCAAAACCGATTTTAGATTTCAGAAAATACATTTATTGCACCTCTTGCCCTTTTTGATCAATTTAGTCGAGTTTTTCCCTTTTTTTTTCAGCAGTGCAACGGAAAAAATAATTCAATACAACACCTTGTATGAAACAGGATCATTGATTTTGCCTATTCATTCGGTTGTAAAAACATTGGCTGCCCTTATATATCTGATTTTGCAGATATATGTTTTTTATAGATTCAGGCCAAGGAATAATACTGACGATAAGTCCCAACTGGCATTGTCTTCATGGTTTACTATTTTTCTTTCAGGTCAGACCATATTGTTATTTGGATTATTATGTAACATTATTTCAGGATTTAAATTATTTGAAGATGCATACCGGTATACGATTATAATAGAGACCATTTACCTTTACAGCACGACTATCGCATTGATGCTTTATCCTGAGTTGCTTTACGGAAAAACTACTGATAAAAAGATTCAAGAACTTATACAGAAAGAAAAATATTCCCATTCAAAACTCTCTGAGGAGAATAAAGAAACTATACTACAGGAATTAATTCATTTTTTGAATAATGAAAACAAACCTTACCTAAATGCCGGATTGACCTTGAATGAGGTGTCAAAGGTGCTTAAAGTAAGTCCACAGCAATTATCTCAGGTGGTAAACGAAAAGACCAATCTCAATTTTACAAATTATTTGAATACCTATCGGATAGAGACAGCAAAGGAAATTTTGCTAACCTTGGATTTGCAAAAGCATACCATAGATTCAGTAGCAGAAATGGCCGGATTCAATTCCAAGTCCCCATTTTACCTTGCATTTAAGAAAAATGTCGGAATGACACCGAAGGAATATGTATCCCGATTACATATCTGAGTCCGGTATCAAACCTAAGTTTTATACTATTAAGGGTAAAGACCTTTCTTTCAAGTTTTTTTAATAATAATTGTTTGGAAAACGGGAAATTGATCCTTTCACTTTTTTGGAACAGCTCCAAAGCTTCCTATACCAAAGCCAAATTAGAAACACCCCTCTTCAGACTTATAATATATATTTGATCTTCAGTTTCTTTATTGAGCAGGACTTTATGCGTATTCTGTCAAATTTAAAACCAATGGTAGTATTTCACGGATATCCAGAGTTAAAACTCTACCCCCGCTACTCCCCCTTTGTAATCAATCCCTTTCAAGCTTTTCAAATTTGAAGGCAAAGAAATGAAACCTCCTGAGTTGGATAGGAAACCTGAGCGGTTGAAGATTTCTATTTTTTGGGTTTTGCCGTTTTCCAATTCCAAAACAAGCGTATGGATTCCTGCCGGTACTTTGAAGGCTGTTCCGGAAGGTGGATTTTTCAAGGTATGGATTTTCATCGCATTTCTGTTTTGTGTTGACAGGTAGAGATTCCTGCCATCTCCCATAGTCAGAACTGCCATGGCTTTGGCATCTCCAGGGACGACAAAACCGCTTTCAAGGCTTCTTACAGCTTCAAAGTCGCCTTTACCATCTCCCAACAAAACCAAGCCTGTCAAGGCATCATACCTCCCTGAAAACACCTCATTGCCATAGTCATTTCCCACCAATAAGACATCCAAATTCCCGTCCTGATTAAGGTCATCGACTACCATGCCATTCACTGGCGCAACTTGCGCCAATAAAGGCAATTCGTGGATTTCGAACTTGCCATTGCCTAGGTTTTCGATATAACTGCTCCGGTCATAATTGCCGACTTTAATAGTGACTCCCTCCAATTCTTCAGGGGTAAACAAATCTATTTCCGTGATCCTCGCATATTGCTTATACCGTTCAAATTTCCTTCGGAAAAGGGTGCTTTGCCCATACAGGTCATCCCAATAGTGTGCAGGAACGGGAATGTATTTGTTTTCCTGGTCCTTGAAATAGGTGATGGTGACCGGGTCTATGCTTTTGTTGAGGTCAAAATCTTTTGCGTAAATTTTCACCGGACGCTCCGCGGTGGGATGGTAGTAATTGTTGGAACCCATGTTACCCGCTACATAGTCCATGTCCCCATCTCCATCAAAATCCCCTGCTGAGAGACTGTTCCACCATCCAAGATGGTCTTCCAATCCAGTACCGGCCATCTTTTCAAGCTTTGTTCCTTTGTTTAGGAAAACAGAGATTGGCATCAATTCACCGGCCACCATGAGGTCAAGTTTACCATCTCCATCTATGTCTGTCCAAAGCGCGTCTGTCACCATACCGATCCTGCGGAGTCCCGGTGCCATCAGGTCGGTGACATCTTCCAGTTTCCCTTGGTTATTTTTCAGGAGCAAAGATTGGTCTGGAAGGGGATATTGGGCAATTGGGGTTCTTCCACCCACAAACAAATCCATGTAACCATCTCCGTCAAAATCAGCAGCCCTTACAACAGTACCGCTTGACTTCAGTACAGGAATCCTGTCTTTGGCTTCGGTAAAGTTGCCTTTGCCATCGTTGACAAATAACCTGTCTTGGTATTCGGTAGCATCGGGTAAAAACTCCGAGCTTCCTGACACCATATAGAGGTCCAAGTCCCCGTCGTTGTCTATATCAAAAAGGACCATTCCCATTTCTTCAAAGGACTTCTCACTTTCCGATACAAACATTTCTTTTGAATCAAAAGTCCCATCAGTCTTTTGTAAATTGATAAGGGGAGAAAACGTTGAGGCACTCCCAATAATGAAATCTTCCAAACCGTCCCCATTCAGGTCACCAAGCGCCAAACTTGGCCCGTATTGGGTGAGTTTATGAGGAAGGGTTCTTTGGATATTGAAGTCAATTTTATCCATTTCCTGATGGATAAAATCCACCCCAACCTGTGCAGATACTTCCTCCAAAAGTGGGGTTACTGCTTTTGGCCCTAAAGGAAATGCGAGCATGTCAGGCTTGGCTGAGGCATTGGCATGGGTCAGCTCGACCACTTGATTGGCAAGGAGTCCGTCTGTTTTTTCGTACCGACCGTCAGGCCAAAGGATTTCCAAGGAACTGATTTCTTTATTTGCTCCAAGTCCAAAGTGGATAATGTCTTCCACCGCAGACAAATACCCTCTAGAGAGCTGCTGCTCGTGGTATTGAAATTCCCCTTCCCCAAATCTTACAACCAGTTTTGCCCCAATTCCAAAAGAATTGGAGGAAGATCCATTCAATTTTACCCGGAAGTAATTTGGCTTGTTTTCATTGTGATCAAGTGTGTTTTCAAATACAAAAGCCGGGTCATTGATGTTATTGACGACATAATCCAAATCGCCATCTTTGTCGAGGTCCACATACGCAGAACCATTGGAAAAAGAAGGTTTGTTAAGTCCCCATGCATTACCTACATCTTCAAATGTCCAATCTCCCTTATTTCTATAGCTGTAATTTGGAATTTTGATAATGGGTATGGAATCCAATAATTGTCTGACTGAAGCGACCCCACCCACATCTGCCCTGTAGTTTGCAAAGTCCTTGTCGGTGATATCCCTTGGAAAGCCATTGGTGATCAACAAATCCCTTTTGCCATCATTGTCCATGTCCACAAACAAGGGAGACCAAGACCAATCTGTCTGGTACATTCCTGCCATGAAACCGATTTCACTAAAAGGAATATTGGGTCCGTTTCCTACATGAAGCATGTTTCGGACGTGCTGGTATTCGTAGCCCCATTGTTCGTTGCTGATGTATGTTTGGTAAGAATTCTTAGAGATGGTGGTTTTTTTCCTGAAGTTGTTTTCGCCGAGCATGTCCAAAGTCACAATATCAGGGAAACCGTCATTGTTATAATCGGAAATGTCAGACCCCATAGAGAACATACTTTGGTGACGGAGATGGGCTTTGGATTGGTTAGAGAAAGTACCATCTTGGTTGTTGATATAAAGGATGTCATTGGTCGTGTAATCATTGCTGATGTACAGGTCTGACCAACCGTCACTATTCAGGTCGGCCACTGCCAGTCCAAGGCCAAAGCCTTCGATAATAATGCCTGCTTCGATGGTCACATCTGAAAAAGTCCCGTTTCCGTTGTTGCGGTATAGGCGGTCATTGTTGATGGCGGAACCGTCAATTATTTTTTCTCTGTAATTGGAAGCTATGGTTTTACTCTGCTCGTTGTTGAGGACATAGAGGTCCAAAAGACCATCATTGTTGTAATCAAAAAAAGTCGCCATCATGCTGTTGTCAGCACCTGCTATGCCATATTGGGAGGCAGATTCGACAAAAGTCGGCACTCCATCCCCATTCAATCCCTGATTTACAAAGAGCATATTTGCCCTCTTTTCCGATTCCTTGAACATCGCAGCACAGACATAGACATCCAAAAGACCGTCTCCGTTGATATCGACCACAGTCACTCCTGTACTCCACCTTTCTTTTGCTCCAATTCCTGCAACTGTGCTGACATCTTTGAATTTGAATTTGCCTTCATTCAGAAAAAGTTTGTTGGGTACCTGGTTTCCTGTAAAGAACAAATCGGGCAGGCCATCATTGTTAAAGTCTCCGACTGCAACTCCTCCCCCATTGAAAATATATTCATCTGTGAGGATATTGAAGGAGTCAGTTTCCACAATGAGGTTATTGAATTCTATACCGGTCTCATTTTGGGTGCGGAGCTGAAATAGCGTATTCTCTTTATTGGAGCAGGAATAGAGAATAAGCAATAAAAATATTCCGATATAATTGAAAGATTTCATGGCTTTGATTGGGTTAAATAGTGCTATAGGTCAGGCTTTGAATTTACGGGTAATTATGGGATCCAAAAAAAGAAAAGGTAAAAATCAACCAACCCCAAAAAAAAGAGGTGACCATTTGGCCACCTCTTTCATATTTGTTATTTGACTTTGGATTAGAATCCAGGGTTTTGCGTCAATATATCGGAACCTACTAGGTCAATCTGATTTTGAGGCAATGGCAACAAACGGTGTTTGATGTCATAAGAAGTACTTCCCAAAGCAGCTGCTAACAAAACACCATCCAATGCAAAATATGCATCCAATTCAGCTTTATCAGTCTGCCATCTTACCAAATCATAGAATCTATGACCTTCCATACCCAATTCCAACTTACGCTCGAATCTTACTGCAGCACGGGCGGTATTTGCATCCGTCCAAGCAGCATCATAAGTATTGATCACATAATTGGCAGCAGGAGTACCATCACCTCTCAATAGTGGAGAGTTCTTAGCTCTAGTTCTTACTTGGTTTACCAATGCTCTTGCAGCTTCTAGGTTACCCAATTCCACTTCAACTTCAGCAGACATCAACAATACATCAGCAAAACGGATGATCATAAAGTTGATACCTGTATAACCCGGAGTCCAAGAAGAGTTATCTTGGAAAGAACCTTGCTCAGCTCTTGTGTAAACATACTTCTTAGGGCTATAAGGTCCAGCATTTGGTTGGTTACGGATCCAGGCTTGACCTGGAAAATCCCTCCAATCCAAATAAGGGATACCTCTTCTGCCTGTAGTATGATCAACTCTTGGATCGAGTGGACCTGCATCAGGGGTGAAAGCTTGATCTGAAGTAAGACCCATATCATTTGCAACCCTGTTTGCAGGTGCATTGAATGAACCATCCAACAAAGGCAAACCACCGCTTGTTCTGAATGAGTTTACGAAAGTAAAGCTTGGCTGGAAGAATCCACAGCAGTTGCCTGGTCCGTTAGGCCCGGTATTGTATGGGAAGTTCAAATCGAATTCAGGATTGGCGTTATTAACAGAACCCGTATTAGCAGCGGACTGATAAGCCCAAATCGACTCTTGGTGGTTGTCATTGGCACCTCTAAACATATTATCATAGTAGGGAACCAAACCGTACTTCAAGCCATTACTTGTCACACCGTTTGCAATCACATCATCGAATATGGTTTTTGCTTCGGCATATTTCTTACCATAAAGTAAAATCTTAGCCAAATATGCTTTAGCTGCCCAAGAATTCACCCTTCCAACCTGAGGTTGGGTGGCAGGAAGATTCGCAACTGCAAACCTCATTTCAGCTTCAATGTATGGAAGCATCTCTTGATCATTTTTGATCTCTTCCAAACCGGCTTTGTAATCAGCATCTTTAGGGATGATAGGCACTTTGTCAAAGTTTCTCCACAATTGGAAATAGAAATGCGCTTTCAAGAATCTTGCCTGCGCTTCCACGATCGTGGCATAGGCATCAGAAACATCATCACCTTTTTTATCCAACAACCTCAATACTTGGTTTGCCCTGGCAATACCTTCAAAATTACCATTCCAGTTTTCTTCAAGGATGGCTACAGTTGGATCAGTCTCGAATCTTTGGATAGGGTTGATTGTGGAGAAATCACCCGGGTCAGTACCTTTGTTGGCATCACCGCCCCTGATACTTCCCCAAACCCAATTAGAAGGAGAAGCCAATCTTTGATTTCTACCATTCACCTGGGAATATACAGAAATCAAAACCGCATCTATCCCTGCAAGTGAAGACAATTGGGCTTCACTTAATTGCCCAACCGGAGGAATTTCCAGAAAGGAATCTTTACAACTTGTAGCAAACAGCATCATTCCTGCTGTCATCATTGCCGCGAATTGATATTTTATGTTTTTCATAATTTAACTTGATTTATGAATTTTTTTTTTCAACAGTTTGTATCACAAAATGTTTGATTAGAAACTAAGATTCAAACCCCAGGTATATCCTCTTGTAACAGGATAGTTACCTACATCTATACCAAAGGCAGTATCCACGTTACCACCCACCATTGGATCCAAGCCATCATAACCTGTCAAAGTGAATAGGTTGTTGGCAGAACCAAATATCCTCAATCTTTCAATCTTCCATCTTTGAAGGATCTCATTTGGAAGAGTATAACCAATAGTAAGGTTTTGCAATCTCAGGTAAGAACCATCAGCTACATAGTAAGAATTGGCAACGTTGGAAGTACTGAAGTTTGCAGTTTTCTCAACAACAGGAATTGAAGCACCAAGGTTATTTGGAGTCCAAGCATCATTCAACCTGGAAGAAATCGCAGCACCTTCGAAAGTCTGGAAGAAGTCAGTAAACCATCTCCACTGGGCCCAGATTTTGTTGCCAGAAGTTCCGTAGAAATAGGCAGCCAAATCAAAGTTCTTGTATCCGATAGTGAAGTTGAAACCTCCGGAGAATTTAGGAACCGGGCTTCCCAAGAAAGTCCTGTCATCCGGAGTAATCTCTCCGTCACCATTGATATCCTGGAACTTAAATCTTCCCGGAGCAGCGCCTGTTTGGGTAGCATGACTGTTGACATCTTCTTGGTCACGGAATAGTCCTTGCACCTGATATCCAAAGAAAGAAGAAAGAGGCTGGCCGACTGCATTTCTGATTGGCTCAATTCCTCTGAAACTGGGGTTTCCTGCAGTGATGAAGTCCAAACCTTCAGACAAGGCTACAATCTCATTTTTTAGCAAACCACCATTGACTTGGAATTCATATCTCCAGTCTTTGCTGAAATTACCCCTAGTAGCTACCATGATGTCCACACCTCTGTTTAACATTTCACCAACGTTAACCGAAGGGGCAGCAGCGTTAAAACCTGCTGTAGAAGGAACAGGAACTGTAAACAACAAGTCCTTGGTATCTTTTTGCCAGAAATCAACGATTACGTCCAATTTTCCTCCAAAAGCGGTACCATCAAAACCAATGTTTTTGGTCACTGAGGTTTCCCACTTGCCATCAGGGTTTCCTAATCTTGATCTTCTAAAACCGATGATAGCTGAACTATTAGTACCTGCTATATCATAAGAAGATGCACCAACGTTACCACCGAACAAACTGTATTGGTTATCAGGGTTTACGTTGTTGGAGTTACCCATTTGACCCCAACCACCTCGGATTTTCAAGTCATCCAACCAAGTAGCTGAAGCCATGAAGCTTTCAGCCGAGATTCTCCAAGCTGCAGAGAATGCAGGGAAAACACCGAATCTGTTGTTTGCACCAAATCTTGAAGAACCATCTCTTCTAACTACTGCGTCAACAATATATTTGTCATTGTACGTGTATCTTGCTGTTGCAAATAGAGAGTAGAAATTCACTCCTTTAAACTGACTGGAGTTAACCTGTCTTGAAGATACCGGCAAGTTAGAAATGTTTACGAAATTAGGATCTTCTGAGAAAGGACTCTGACCTGATGCGGAGATGTTTCTCCCTGAACCTGTGTTCAAAGCTTCCTGACCTAACAAAGCCCTCACTGCATGTTGGTTCCATTTTTTGGTATAAGTCAAGGTGTTGGTGAAAGTCCATCTCATTACATATCCTGAAAACTCATTGTATCCGAATGCGGAGTTGTTTTCAGAGTTTTCATATTGTAATCTGCTGAATCCTACCCCGTAGAAGTTGTCATACTGACCACCGATAGATGTTCTGAAGGTCAAATTCTCGATGGGATCCACTTCCAAATACACGTTACCAAATGCATTGGCGTTGAAGTTTCTGTTGTTTTCAAGACCTTCTCTGTTGGCAACAGGGTTTCTTGGGTTGTTGAATCCTCTAGCAGCAGTACCTGCATAGCCTCCAAATTCGTCTCTAACAGGAATTATGGAAGGCATTCTGAAAGCTTGTAGGATATCGTTTTCATCACGTGCAACGCCCTGTCCATTGTTACCACCACCTTGTCCCAATACGGACCTGTAAGTTGCCTGGAAGTTTTGTCCGATTCTTACTTTGGATCCTAAGTCATGCTCTGAGTTTGCTCTTAGGGAAATCCTTCTGAAGTCGTTACCTATTAGGATACCGGCTTGGTCCTGAATACCCAAGCCCATAAAGAACCTACTAGTACCATTTCCTCCTGAGAAGCCCAAAGAGTGTCTTGTAAGAGGCGCTCTTCTTGTAACCGCTTCATACCAATCTGTACCTTCGCCTGTAGCTGCTCGTACCAATTGGTGAACAGGACCTAAACGAGGGTCATTGTTATACAACCTTCTTTGCTCATCCAATTCTGCTTGGCTTAATGGACCAGGCACACCTGGAGCACCGCCAACATTGATATAATATGGTAGTACGGGAGAAGAACCTGAACCAAACTGAGGGTGACCATAGTTAGGAGATCTGCCATCAATTCTTGCCTGGTTTGTTTCTGCCAACCAAGTCAAATCAGCAAAATTCTGAGGGTTTGCCATATCTAAACCTGCACCTGGATCTGTAAAACCATACATGCCATCATAGGTAAACCTTAACTTCTGAGCCTTTTTGCTACCCCCTTTTGTGGTGTAAATAATCACACCGTTGGCAGCTCTTGCACCATAGATTGAGGCCGCAGCTGCATCTTTCAATACAGTAGTGGACTCGATATCGTCAGGGTTTATGAAATCTGTGCTTTCCACAGGAACTCCATCCACAATATAAAGCGGCTGGTTTCCTCCAAATGCACCGAAACCACGAACCCTTACCTGAGAAGCTGTTCCCGGCTGACCGTTTGTAACGACTGTAACACCGGCAATCCTACCTTGAAGAACCTGCTCCACGTTACCGGTTGGTATGATGGTCAAGTCTCTTGGGTTTACGGTGGATATCGCACCGGTAGTTTCTCTTCGGCTATCAATGGTATAACCTGTGATAACCAATTCTGTCAATTGTCTTTCATCCGGTGCCATAGCGAAATCGATCACGGAGCGGTTGCCCACTACCTGCTCGACAGCCTTATAACCTATAAAAGAGAAAACAAGCACACTTTCGTTGCTTGGTACATTGAGGGAAAATTTTCCGTCAATATCAGTGGCAGTACCTGTGGTGGTTCCTTTTACCAACACGGTTACGCCTGGCAATCCATCACCGAACTCATCCAAGATGGTTCCTGTGACCGTTTTTTGAGCCAACGCCGTGGCGCTGGAAAGTACTAAGAGTAGTAGGAATACACTTAGGCTTTTGTAGAGTTTTTCCATAAACATAGATTGATTGGGTAATAGTTATTAATTGATAATATTTCAAGTTTTTCATCAATTCTACAGATAGTGCAATCGTTTGCAGTTATCTTTAAAATAATTGCAACAGTTTTTGGGAAGATTTACTTGCTTTCCTGGACTATTGCTGATTATACCTTGACAGATGGTCTGTCTTTACTCTGTTTTGATATTGATCTTCAAAACACTGTTTGAAAGGGTGCTAAAACGATTTATTTTACTATTCAAAAAAAAAGGATGGAATCATAGGCGTTGAGATTTTGGGTTAATGTTAATAGATGTTAATTTCTATGGCTGCCAATGTAAATAAAATTAATTGTTTGGCAATCATCATATGAATTGAAGTTTTCAATTGAAAACACTCAAATCAGCAACCAATATAAATGATATATCACAAATTCAAAAGTTTTTACTCAAAAATGAAATTTGTTTGTGAGGCAAATAATATTTGCTTTTCAGCACTATTTAAAAAGGTTTATAAACTCCTGTTCATTCCTATAATTTTTGAAATTTATATCTTTAAGGCCCTTTTCTTTTAAGAATTCACTCCTATCAATAGCCTTTTCCAGATTTTCCATCATTGAATCCCTATCACCATTGACCGCCGCGATCAAAGCCAATCCATAGAATCCATACCCGGATTCTCTATCAGCCTGAACAGCAGCCTCGAAGTTTTCCGAGGCCAACAAATAATCCTCCGATAAAAAGTAAGCAATCCCCTTATTAAAAAAATTCCTTTCGTTTTCGGCGGTTCGGTTAAACCTTATAGTAGCCAATTTATAATCCCCATTTAAAATGTCCAAAGCCCCTCGGAGGGCTTCATTGTAGCTTAGAAAATCATTGGTTTCCTCATTTTCGATTGCGGAAGCCTCCGAAATTGCTACATAAGCCTCAAAATAATCCCCCCTCAACAAATAAGCCCTGCCGATATTATGCAAATGGATAGATCCTGTTTTGATCTTATTTGCCTGTCTCAAATTGGAGATGGCATCTGTGATGAAAATATTTCTTCTCCGGACATCCAATTCCCTTTGGGCCATATTCAAATAGACTACGCCAAGATTGTTGAAGGAAAGTTCAGTCGGGTAAAGTTCGTTCAACTTTTTATATATGGCTTCCTTCTCACTTAGTCTTACCGCTTTTTGCGCAGCATAGGTAAGGTGGTTTTGGGTAAAACCATCCAAAGGCGCATTGCCATTTAAAAGCGCAAAAACACTTGCTGAAATTTCAATGTCATCAAATCTTGTATTTTGAAGCTCAAAAGAGACTTTGGCAGATCTTAACTTCGGGAACAAATCTTTTGAAATATTTCGGTAGGTCGGTAGCTTCTGAAGCGAGGCCAACTGAGACGCGAAACTATTCCCATTTAAGAGTATGGCATATATATCGTCTTTTTGATCCTCAGAAATACCTTCATAATCTATCAGAAGTTGTCGGAGATCAAACCAATCCCCAGACCTATACATCGATTCCACCGGTATATTTTTCAATGATCTGTTTGTCTTTAGTCTTTCAGCAACAAAATCACCCCTTTTCTTTGCCAAACCGGAAATATTGTCATTGGATTCAGGGGAAGACAGTCCTGTAACCACTACCTTATTCACTTTCATCCCGGGTTCTCCTTTAATTAAGTAATCTGAAAAGGAAACTGGGAAAACAGGATTGGGTTTTTGACCTTTCCCAAGTTCAAAAGGAATATAAAAATCCCTATTTTCTACCCGGTTCATGTCCTGAAAGTCCCTTACTATATAAATTCCAATATCGGGAATAGGCTGGTCAGGAAGCACCTGCCCATATCTCGTCAATAATGGAGTGGTTTCTAGCCCGATTGCAATTACTTTGTTTGGAGCCTGAAAAGTACCCTTTTTCCTTTCTACAACTCCTTTGAGAATCAATTCCCCTTTTTCCATCCCAGGCAAATATGGAAATACGATACTCTGATCTACCTTGGCGTCAATCAATTTTTTGTTGTACGTCCCATCAAATGGAATAATCTCACCTAACCTCAAAGATCCTTCACCATATATGTATTCGGGGTAGAGATATATTTTTGAATCTTGGTTCAATAAAGCCAAAGGAATTGCTCCCTGAATCTCAACCCGTACCGAATCCCTATGTAATTTCAAAATTTGAGGTTTGGCTACGATTCCGTCCATGAGGTTGTCATAGAGACCGGTCTTGGGACTGCATGATCCCAAAATGTAAATAATTAAAAAAAAGGCGGTTGATTTTATCAGATTATCAAACATTTAGCATTCAATTAGATTAATGAATTTAAATTAGTACTTTTATTCCGCCAACCAAAAACTACTATATATGAACGAAATTAAGCTTTTTTTTCAAGATAGGGCTTTTGGCGTCTGCTACAAGCTCGGCGAACGTCTCCATTTCCCTATTGACAGCATCAGGTTATTCTTCATTTACAGTTCCTTTATAACCCTCGGTTCCCCTATCATCATCTATGTAAGTCTCGCAATGATGATGAAAATCAGAAAATACCTCCGCAAGATGAACAATCCTGTACTTTTTGACTAGAGATCCCGATAGGTCTTCCTTCCTTTGATATAATAATCCCACAATATTGATTTAACGGAAGATGGGCTTGCGGGAAAATCCACCTCTATTTTATTCTTGGATCGCACAGATGTAGTTTTTATTTTGTGAAAATCCATGTGCGCTTTTAGGACAGCTTTTCCATCCTGAAAATTCCCCCTTAATACAAAGACTAAGGCTGCAAGCAAATCCAACAGCATTCTTGTCAAATACACGGATGCGAAACTAGATGACGTCAGGTTTTGGTGGAGCATCAGCAAGTTATTTCTGAAGTTCAGGAAAGTTTTCCACGGATTATTCCTATTAAGCGTTCCTCCTCCGACATGCCACACTTTTGAAATTCCCAAATAATGGATGGAATAGCCCATTTTCCTGATTTTCCAACAAAGATCGATTTCTTCCATGTGGGCAAAAAACCTTTCATCAAATCCACCTGCTTGATGGAACACATTTGCTCTGACAGCCATACAAGCTCCCGAAGCCCAATCTACTTCAATGGCATCGTCGTATTGGTGCTTATCCATTTCTATGGTATCGAATATCCTACCCCTGCAATAAGGATACCCCAAACCATCTATAAATCCCCCACCTGCACCTGCATAATCAAAAAACCCCTGGTTGGGAAAGGATAAAATCTTTGGCTGCACAGCAGCGGCTTCTTTGTTTTCTTCCAAGAATTGGACCAGTTTCAAATCCCAATCCTGTTCTACTTGAATGTCAGAATTGAGAAGTATATAATAGTCAAAAGATCCTTTGAGAAGATTCAAAGCCCGGTTATATCCACCGGTAAACCCAAAATTCGATTCTAATTGGATCAATCTGATTTGTGGAAATTCGTTAAGAATCAGCCTAACGGAATCGTCTGAACTTCCATTGTCCGCCACAATAACCGGGTAAGTGGAAAATTGAGTCACGGAAGGAAGGAATTTCCGTAACATTTCCACTCCATTGTAATTCAATATGACTATTGCGGCATTTTGCATCAAAACATGCTTCCAAGATCCATTCCCGGAATATTGGGCATCATGCCATCTGTGGCAGATTTGAGTTCCTCCTTGATCTTGATTTCTATAGCTTCAATTGCTTTGTTGGTCGCGGCGACGATCAAGTCACTCAGCATTTCCTTATCAGGGAGATTCACCAAAGAATCATCCATTTCTATGGACATAACCTTCCTGTTTCCATTTATTTTCACTTTCACTAATCCTGCACCGGATTCTCCTTCGGCAGTAAGGTGGACGAGTTTGGCTTGGGCATCTTTGATTTTTGCCTGGGCTTCTTTCACCTTATTCATGATACTCATAAAATCAAACATAGCAACTCATTTTTATAAGACGCAAATATAAGGGAATTCACTCCAGTTGGAAACATACCATCATTATGCCAAAATCAACAAAATTAAATTTTGATAATCTTTATCATTAAAAAATTTAATGGACACATTGAAACAAAATGAAAAATTAACCGATTGATAACCTGTATATTCAATCCATATAATTCCATTCCTATGAAAACTATTGAGAAAATAGAAAAGGAAAAAATCAGTGAACTCAGATTTTCCAAAAAAGAAGTGCTCGCAGATGCTATGGCAATAAGGAGAAGAAATTTTGAATTGATGAGGGCCCAAGCGATTGGCAATCTACTCCGTAGCAAATCGACAATTACTTTCGAAGATGCCGATGGCAAGCTTTATCAAGTCAATACTACTGTATGGGCAGTAGGAGACAAATTTATCTCATTGAAATGCAACAGACATATCCCCATCAATGCGATTTTGGAGGTGGATTGAGGGTTTGGAAAGTGGTTATTTGGTTATTGGTTAATCGTTATTTGGTTAATAGGATTTCAATGGCTTTTTCTAAGCTTACAGTCTCCTGTGAACCTGAATTAAGGTCTTTGAGACTGACATTACCCTGTTGGATTTCATTGTCCCCAAGGACGATCACATAGGGGATTTCCTTTTTGTCAGCATATGTCAATTGCTTTTTTATCTTGCCGGTCTCAGGAAACAGTTCCGAGGAAATCCCTTTAGATCGCAATTTTTGAAGGATCTGAAGTCCGTACAGGAATCCCTTTTCATCAAAATGGGTAATCAGCACTTTAGTTTTGTCTAAACCTGTTTCAGGAAAAATCCCCAATTCATCCATCACATCATAAAGTCTGTCTACGCCAAATGAGAATCCAACGCCTGATACCCCATCCAAACCAAATACTCCGGTGAGGTTGTCATACCTTCCTCCACCACTCACTGAACCTATTGTCACATTATTGACTTTGACTTCGAAAATAGCTCCAGTATAATAGGTCAGTCCACGGGCAAGGACAACATCAAAATCTACATGTTGTTGGGTTTCTCCATATTTTTCCAACAAACTGAATACCTCCTCCAATTCAGAAATTCCTTTTAAACCTATTTCTGAAGTACTCAAAAAGTCCTTTAAGAATTCAAGCTTTTCCTGATTGTCTTCACGGAGAGAGATGATGGGTTCAAGCTTTTGGACAGCATCTTGGGTGAAATTCCTTTGAGTCAATTCCTCCTGCACTTTTTCCCAACCTATTTTATCTAATTTGTCGATGGCGACACAAAGCTCCCCTTCTCTTCCTTTTTCACCGATCACCTCGGAGATTCCTGTCAGGATTTTGCGATTGTTGAGTTTGATATCATAATCTGCAATCCCAAGTTTCCCAAAAACCCGCTTGATCATCAGCAAAATCTCCAATTCGCAGACCAAACTGTCCGTCCCCACCACATCGGCATCACATTGGTAAAACTCCCTGTACCTGCCCCGCTGTGGCCGATCTGCTCTCCAAACAGGTTGGATTTGAAAACGCTTGAAAGGAAAAGAAATATCATTTCTGTTCATCACTACATACCTAGCAAATGGAACAGTTAAGTCATAACGGAGGCCTTTTTCGGCTACCTTAGGCAATATTTTGGAACTTCCGGACAAAAGGTCTTCAGCCTTGACATCTTTGATAAAATCGCCACTGTTTAATATCTTAAACAACAACTGATCGCCTTCATCGCCGTATTTTCCCGTCAAGGTGCTGAGATTTTCCATGGCGGGAGTTTCGATCTGCTGGAATCCAAAAAGCCTGAAAGTATCTTTGATTGTATCTAAAATGAAATTTCTCCTTGCCATTTGGATTGGGCCGAAATCTCGGGTTCCTTTGGGCAAACTTGGTTTTTGGACAGCCATCTTTTATTTTAATTTTGTCCAAAGTTAAGCAAAATCAAATTTTTATCTTAATTTTGCGGTTCATTTGCGTTCACATAAAGAATAAGACGATGGGAGTTACTGCTTTAAAAAGAAAATTGAAAAGAAAGAGACTTAAGCAAAATACAAGAGTGATTAAGATCAAACAGTTGAGTGCCAAGCCGGTAATCAAAAATGTTGACATCGAAGATCTGAAAAAGAACTTCGCTTAATCCTGTTTTTCTTTTCTTTCACAAGAAATAAAAAAGGCAACTGTAGACACGTTGCCTTTTTTTATTTGGTTATTGGTTATTGTTTAAAGGGTTATTTGGTTATTAGTTAATTGGTTATTGGTTATTTGGTTAAAGGGTTAATTGGTTAATTGTTTTAATCGGCCAAACTGAATCTGCTCTTAATTCAAATTTTTAGAATTGGGCTTAGAACAATTAAGTTTATCGAATAACCAGTTAACCAAATAATCAATTAACCCTCAAATCCTCCCCCTTTTTCCCAATTCCACCACATTAAGGTTTTGGATTTTGGTATTCTCAATTTCAAATAGCAGCATCGTTCTGATGATATGAAAACCTGACTGCCCGATGGCACCCGGATTCATATAAAGACAGTTCAGGTTCTTGTCAAATTCGACTTTACAGATATGGGAATGGCCACATACAAAAAGTTTAACTCCATGCTGTCTGATCAAGTTTTTGACCCCTTTGGCATATTGGGGAGGTTTGCCGCCAATGTGAATCATACCGACTTTGAGGTTTTCTACTTCAAACCATAATTCTTCAGGATATTGGTTTCTTGCTTCAAGATCATCGATATTTCCCGTGATGATTCTCAACACCTTATCTGTAGGAAGATTATCCAAGACGGCCATATCCCCGATATCTCCTGCATGCCATACCTCATCGACGTCTTTCAGGTGGGCAATTGTCATTTCGTCAATGTACCCATGCGAGTCAGATATAAGGCCGATTTTCTTCATTTTGGGCTTTTTAAATTTTTTAATCAGTAAATTTGTTGCTAAAGAAATAAATAAATCCCCAAAATTCTAACATCTAAATTTACCATGGACAATAAAACCACTTGGGTAAAATCAGTATGGACACTGATGATCCTGACCACTTTCTTTGCCTTCCCATATGAAACATTCGCACAAGAAGGTGCCACAAAACTCAGCCCGGCAGAATTTGACGTCAAGGCACACAAAGGAAAAAAGGCTGTGATTATTGATATCCGTACGCCTGAAGAGACTGCTGAAGGTTACATCGAAGGTGCTACTTTTATCAATTGGACAGGGGGTAATTTCGAGGAAGAAGTAAGCAAACTCAATAAGAAAAAAACCTATTACGTCTATTGCAGGTCTGCAAAAAGAACAATTCCTGCAACTGAAAAAATGAAAGAACTCGGCTTTACCAAAATATACATGCTTGAAGGGGGATTGAATAACTGGGTAGAATCCGGCAAGCCTTTAATCAAGCCGGAAAATTGATTTTTATAAAGACTTTTTCAAAGATAAAAACCATTCCTAAAATATAGGACCTCAAACCAAAGCTTGTTTTGGATTTGAGGGATTACTTCCTATTTTTACGACCGAAAATATTGTTTAAAATGAGAGTTATTCAATTTAGAGAAGCATTAAGAGAAGCCATGTCCGAAGAAATGAGACGCGATAAAAACGTGTTTCTGATGGGCGAAGAAGTGGCAGAATACAACGGTGCCTACAAGGTATCCCAAGGAATGTTGGACGAGTTCGGACCTGACAGGGTATATGATACACCGATCGCAGAACTTGGTTTTGCAGGTTTGGGGGTGGGTGCAGCCATGAACGGCCTGAAACCCATCATCGAATTCATGACATTCAACTTTTCATTGGTTGCCATAGATCAGATCATCAACTCCGCTGCCAAGATGCTTTCCATGTCAGGGGGTGCCTACAGTGTTCCGATCGTATTCAGAGGACCAACAGGAAATGCCGGTCAGCTTGGTGCTACGCACTCTTCAAACTTTGAAAATTGGTTTGCCAACACCCCCGGATTGAAAGTAATTGTCCCTTCTAATCCTTATGATGCAAAAGGCTTGATGAAAGCTGCAATCAGAGATCCGGATCCTGTAATCTTTATGGAGTCTGAATTGATGTACAGTGACAAAGGAGAGGTTCCCGAAGGAGAATACCTTTTGCCAATCGGTGTAGCAGATGTCAAGAGAAAAGGAAAAGATGTCACCATCATCTCATTTGGAAAAATGATGAAAGTGGTGTTCGAAGCAGCCGATGAATTGGCAAAAGAAGGTATCGAAGCCGAAATTATAGATTTGAGAACAGTAAGACCTATAGATTATGCCACTTGCCTTGAATCTGTAAAGAAAACAAACAGGTGCGTGGTAGTGGAAGAAGCAAATCCAATTGCAGGCCTTTCTTCAGAATTGGCTTACCATATCCAAAGAAATGCTTTTGACTATCTTGATGCTCCGGTAATAAGGGTCAATTCGATGGACATTCCTTTAAGTTATTCTCCTACCTACATTGAGGCGACATTGCCTAATGTGAAAAGGACCATAGACGCAGTTAAAAAAGTAATGTATAAGTGAGAAGTTAGAAGTCTGAAGTCCGAAAATTAGAAAAAAAGTTATAAAACCACTTGGGAAGACCGGGTGGTTTTTTTGTTCCTATTTCTTTTGAAAATCATTGGAGAAAGTCAATGCCAAACGATTTCTGACCATTATATCTTAAAAAGAATATGGATATCCGCTTTTTTGACAGGAAACTAATATTCTGCTTCAGACAGGAAGGAAGACAGAATTCGGAAGACCGATGTGTCGGGCATTCCAACCTCCTGCCAAGAAATTTATTGAATTACCATTTTACTGGCATCATTGCGTATATGCATAAAAAAAAACCGCTTGGCAGAACCAAGCGGTTATTTAATAACTATTACCCAATCATTTAACTATTTATTAATTGTTGTTTCCCCCTGTTGCAGCACCGGCATTACCCTCTCCACCTTCTTTCAAGTCATCATTGGTTACGCCTCTTTTCTTTCTTCTAGACCCCGGACCATCGACAGACAGTTTTCCTATCCTATAGTTGAAGTTGATCTTGAAGTTCATGTTTTTCAATCCAACAGTACTTTGTTGTAAGATTGTTGGAGTGATAAGCTCATTGTTGATGGTAAATACCTTGGTAAAGAAGTTTTCAGCACCAAATCCTATTGAACCTCTTTTCTCATTGAATGATTTGTTGAAATTCAAACCATAAACCCCAAATCCTCCTGAAGTTCCCTGAAGTTCAACCCTTCTTCCTCTCTGGAAAGTGAAGGCCTGTACTTGCCAAGACTTTGGTAAGGTATAGTTAGCGAATATCCTCCCGCTGAATACAAATCCATCATTGGAGGCAGCATACAAAGGATCCGTCAAGCCATTGTCCAACTGCGCATAATATCCTTCAATACTTCCGTTTAGAGAAAATTTTCCCGAAATATTGACATTACTGAATATTGAAAGACCATAGGCTTTTTCCTGACCGATATTTTCATACGTTGTAAAGATGATGTCATCTTCCAATACGGTTCTGACAGGCTGGATAGATCCCGTTGTATTTCTAAAGTAAGTGGTAAAGTTCAGGTTGGAACCTTTAATGAAGGTGCTATATGACATTTCATAATTATCGGTCAACTCAGGAGCCAATAACGGATTACCTTGTGATATCTGCTGTGGATTGGCCGCATTGATGTTTGGGTTAAGAAAATTCAAGGATGGTCTCTGCACCCTTCTATTGTAGGCCGCTTTGATCATATTTCCTTTTTCAAGTTTTCTGCTCAAGTTCAAACTTGGCACCCATACTCCGAATGATGGAATCTCACCGTCGAGTTCTGAGTTGCTGAAATCGGCATTGATGCTGGTATATTCATATCTCATACCACCTTTGAAAGCATATTTCTTTAAGAAATTAGTGGTGTAAGATGCGTAAGCTGCTGTTACATTCTGGTCATAGCTGAATTCGTTGGAGAAGGTAACGTCCTCTACTTCTACAAACTCACCGTCTGGACCTTCGGCAATGAAATATGCAAAGTCACTGACTGCTTTTCTCAGGATATTTTTTGCACCGTATTCCAAAATCTGATTCTCCGCCAAAGGAGTGACATAATCCAACTGAATTGTAAATTCCTGGTTTGTTCCGGCATTTAAGTTCTTTATCCTCCTAGAAATGCTCTCAAATGAACCATCATATTGACTGTTGATAAAGTCATTGGTCAGGTTATTTTGGCTATATAATCCTGAAATACTGAATTCTTTCCCTTTCTTCTCATAGGATTTGGTGTAGTTAAAGTTTACATCCACATTGTTTGAGAGGTTGTCCGTATTCACATCCCTCAAAATTGAACTTTGTAGCACCTCATCCAAATAAGTATCAGTCAATAGACCATCCTGTCTGTTTCTCATGTTACGGATACCGTAGCTGACCGAAGCTGTCAGGAAGTTGTATTTGTTGATTTCATAGTCCCAACCCAAATTGTAGCGACCAAACAACATATTGTTCCTGGTATCCGCATATTGGGAAATGTTACGGGTCGTACCGTCAGCATTGGTTATGTATTGTTGGTTTTCAAAGAATCCAAGGATATTATATCCGGATCTACCGAATCCACCCAAAGTCCAAGACATTTTCTTTTGTTTCAAACTTGCATTTACTCCAAGGTTTGAACCCCTGTAGCCGACACTGCTATTGATATTCAGGGAAGCCCCTTGGATATTGTTTTTCTTGGTAATGATATTGATGACGCCACCAGTACCTTCTGCGTCATATTTGGCAGAGGGGGAAGTAATGACCTCTACTGATTTAATTTCTTCTGCAGGAATCTGCTTCAAAGCTTCTGCAACATTAGTAGCTACGATGGCCGATTGCTTGCCGTTCAGCAAAACCAATATGCTTGAACTTCCTCTCATGGAGACGTTGCCATCCAAATCCACTGAAAGCATCGGTACCCTTCTCAATACATCCGAAGCATCGCCACCGATAAGTGTTTTGTCATTTTCAGCATTGTAAATTGTCCTATCGACCTTCTCCTCGATGAGGTCACGCTGTCCCAAGACAGTCACTTCCTGCAAGGCCACAGCTTCCTGCTCGAGAGAAAGAGGGCCTAAATCAAATGAAGACTTTTGGTCAGTGACTTCAATTAAGTCGGAAGTCATTGCCTGAAAACCCATAAAAGATACCTGAACAAGGTAATTCCCGTTTTTGAACCCTGAGATAATGAACACCCCATCAAAATCAGCAACTGCCCCCGACACATTTTGACGGGTTTCTGCATCCACCAATGACACGGCCGCATAGGCAACAGGCTGATTATTTGATTTGTCAAGAACTCTGCCTGAAATCTTATAGACAGTTTTTGATTCCTGGGCATGTCCTTTAGGGACATTTACTCCTATCAAAAGAAGAAGTGTAAATAGTAGTTGGATTGTAGTTTTCATCAATTTAAAATTTTGTGGTTGTCTTTTGGACAGTTTACCCAACAAAGGAATATCTGATTCAAATCAAAAAAAAATCAAATAGATATAGAGTATAAATGCATCGACCAAAGGGTCAGAATGCCTGATGAACCCATATTTTTTCCTTTTTTGGGGACTTAACCTTGTAATCTTCCATTTCGACGATTGAATACCCTGATTGGTAGATTGTTGTGGTTTAACCGCAAAACTTTATATTAGTTTGCTAAACATTTACATAATATTCGTAACATGCCTGAGATTACTATCAAAAAAAGAATGCCACTGCTCATCCATATATTGGGCTGGAGTCTATTTGGATCGGTTATCTTTTTACTCACGCCACTTTCTTCGGAAGTGGAGCGCCCTGATGAGTTTTGGATCAAACAGGCCTTACAGTTTATTTTTCTTGTGGCCACTTTCTATTTCAATTTCTTCTACCTGATCCCAAAAGTCCTCTTTAAAAACAAAAATTATCTGTTTCTATTTTTGAATTTTCTAGGAGGTCTTGCTTATGTCGGTATTCTCATTCTTTATGATGAGTGGTTCAATATGCAGGAATTGATGCATATGGCATTCAGGCCAGAAGTGCCCTATACCCCAAGGCCAAGAAACTTGT
>NZ_CDSBKL010000002.1:0-40422 GCF_977115555.1 Aquiflexum sp. | reverse complement strand
TTCATTGTTTTCTCCGCTTCATCACAATCATTCCAGAAACCGGGCTGTGATCCAACAGCCTCCAAATCTACTATTTGTGCTTTCTTCTTATCGTAGTCAAAGATACCTCCTCAAAGCCGAAACGCGGGCTCTCAAGTCTTTCAACTGGTCTGATGTCATAATTTATTTAGTTTTTTCGAGGTGCAAAACTCGTAAAAAATCCCCGATTTACCTATTTCTTTTCAATCTCCATACAGAATTACAATCTGTATTTTATTGTCTCCTTTGTGTCGGAACTCTTTATAGCGGAGTTTAGAAATTCCATACCCTCCGGCCAAAAGTCCTGCTGACAAAACCCAAGAATCTTGCAATCTCGACAGGTCGCCTTGTTGGTACAAGCTATTGACGGTGTTGACTAAAAGATAAATTACTCCTGCCCCCATGGAGAGCAAAGAAAGGTTTTTGATGGTCTGATTCCTTGGGTCTTTGTTACGGATGTCCACAACGGTGATATCCTTTGGTTGGAGGATATTTTCAGAAAGGACAATGATGTCAGTTTTGATATCCACTATCACATCCGTCACAAAATAATCAAATCTGGTCGACTTGTAGGTCAATTCTTCCCCAATCTGATACCTGAGGGCTGATTTGGTGTTTGAACCGTGTTGGAGTAAGATGAATTTTTGGGAAAAGGACTGATGCGCCAATGAAAACAACAGAGTCAAGGTAATGAAGGATACTTTGGTTTTGGGAAAAGTGCTTTTCATTCAATCAGCCTCTAACGTTATTTCAAGTATAACGGAAAATTCAAATGGAGGTATATTCCGGAAATAGAAGATTTTAGGCTAATATAAGGAAATGAGTGTGATTTTGAATCCTGGGTGAGTAGATAGCTATTGGTATGAAATTACACCTGCATATATTTTCCCTTCCGATTCTTCCTGATATGTAATCATATTAATATTTCTCGGTCTCATTCGCAAAGTATTCAATGGTTTTTGAATAACAAATTCTAATGAATTGGAAAAAGTAATTGCTTTCGACTATTGAAATGAAAACCCATAACATACTTACAATGTCTAATCAGGTTTGAGAATTTATCACAAAAAAACCACCCTAAAGGTGGTTTTTCGAATTATCATTTAATAATGGAATCTCTTTTACAACTTGATAATCCATCCATGGTTATCTTCAATTTTACCATATTTGATGTCATCAAGGGTTTTTTGAACCTGATGGGAGAAAGCATTGGACGGCTTTTCGGGTAGGATATAATCCTGTCCGTGGATGTGGATTTTGAAGATATGGGCTATAGTTGCGGCCGTTCCAGTCCCAAATGCATCCTGAAGGTTGCCTTCTTCGAGTGCTTTCTCCAGCTCAGTCACACTCAAAAAACGCTCTTCCACAGGATATCCCATTTCTTTGGCCAATGTTAACACAGAATCCCTCGTGATGCCTTTTAGAATTGTACCTGTATGGGTCGGGGCGGTGATAATCGTACCATTGATCATAAACATCACATTCATTGTCCCGCTTTCTTCGATAAACTGATGGGTTTTGCCATCTGTCCAAAGCAATTGGTCGTAGCCTGCCTTCTGAGCCAAAAGGGCAGGATAGAGAGAACCCGCATAATTTCCGGCAGCTTTTGCCTGACCTGTACCTCCTTCAATGGCACGGGTATATTTTTGTTCGACTTTTACTGCCACAGGTTTGGAATAATAATTCCCAACAGGGCAAGTGAAGATCATGAACTTGTACCTTTCTGAAGGTCTGACACCGATATAGTCATCAGTCGCAAAAACAAAGGGCCTGATGTAAAGCGAATAACCCGGCTTATTGGGAATCCAAGCCCTGTCCAGATCCAAAAGCGTCATCAGTCCTTCCATAAAAATCTCTTCAGGAACTTCAGGAATGCACATTCTTTTCGCGGATTCATTCAATCTCTTCTGGTTGGCATCTGCTCTGAAAAGTAGGATTTCACCACCCTCATTTTTATAAGCTTTCATTCCTTCAAAAATAGATTGGCCATAATGAAGGGTGGCATTGGAAGGATTGAGAGATAAAGGCGCGTAGGGTTCGATGCGCAGGTCTGCCCACTCCCCATCAATATAATCAGCCACAAACATGTGGTCGCTTATCGTTTTCCCGAATACCAAATTGTCAAAATCTGTTTCATTGATTTTGGATTCACCTGTTTTGGTAATGTCGATTTGTAATGTTGTTTTCATGGTATTAGATTCTGGGCTTCCAAGTAACTTCCTCAACTCCTAATTCTTGAGCTATTAATCTTCCCAAAACAAAAAGATAATCAGAAAGCCGGTTTAAATATTTTACGATAATTTCATCCACATGCTCTATTTCCATCAGGTCTATCACGCAGCGTTCGGTTCTCCTACAGACTGTCCTGGCTATGTGGCAAAAAGATACAGTTTGATGTCCTCCGGGAAGAATGAAATGTCTCAATTGGGGTAGCTCCGATTCCATTTCATCTATTTCTTTTTCCAAAAGTTCAAGATCTTCATCGTGAAGATCAGGTTTTTTGACATTTTCTTTACCCGGTTCGGTTGCCAAAGTGGCTCCGATGGTGAAAAGTCTGTCTTGGATTTCTTTGAGTAGGGATTCTCTTTTATTATTGATTTCCTGATCCCTAAGCAGTCCGATGTAACTGTTGAGCTCATCTACAGTACCATAAGCATCGATTCTTAATTCTGCTTTTGAAACCCTCCGGCCTCCCAACAATGATGTTTTTCCCGTATCTCCGGTTTTGGTATATATTTTCATGGAAGCAAAATTGTATTTTGGTAGCCAGATAAATCAAGGCTCAAAAATAACATAAAGAATTTACAATTGTCCCAGGAATTTATTCTTCTACCAACATAGAGATTCCTCTTGTCGGGTTTGGGTTTATAGTATCGGATTCGACAAGTCCATCTCTTAATCGTATAATCCTATGTGCATAATGAGCAATATCATCTTCGTGAGTTACCATGATGATGGTATTTCCTTTTTGATGGAGCTCGTGGAAAAGCTCCATGATTCCATGAGAAGTTTTGGAATCCAAATTACCTGTGGGTTCATCGGCCAAGATGATACTTGGGTTATTGACCAAAGCACGGGCAATGGCTACCCTTTGCCTTTGACCTCCGGAAAGTTCGTTGGGCTTGTGGCCTACACGGTCTCCAAGTTCCACATTCTTCAATGCCTGATTGGCCATTTCCTGTCTGTCGGATTTGTTATATCCTGCATAGATCAAGGGAAGCGCAACATTATCTAGACAAGTTGCACGGGGAAGAAGATTAAAAGTCTGGAATACAAATCCGATTTCTTTGTTTCTGATTTCTGCAAGCTCATTTTCGGTCATGTCACTGACGTCTTTTCCGTTGAGAACATAAGAGCCTGTTGTTGGTGAATCCAAACATCCGATGATGTTCATCAATGTAGACTTGCCTGATCCTGAGGGACCCATAAAAGCTACATATTCACCTTTGTTGACTGTAATGGTTATGGATTTAAGGGCTTCAACTATCTCCGCACCCATTTTATATGTTTTACTTATTGCGGTAGTTTCAATTATCTTAGTCATCTGCGGATTATTTAAAAGCCTTAATTTAAAGTAAAAGATTTAGAGCTAAAAACTTTACCTTCAAAATACGACAAAAGGTGCTATAAGTTTTCTAATTGTAATTTTTCAATTTGGGATAAGGTCAGCCATCCCTGCATCTCCACCAGGGCATTACTTGCATAGCTGTCAAGTCCAAGTTTCCTGCTTTGCTTTACATAATTTATCCAGAGCATAGGGTCTTTTGAAAACTGAATGGCATCCTGTAGGATTTCATATTTCTTCAGGTCATCTTGTTCTGCATTTACTTTTTTCAGTACCAATGGCACCCAATAGGCATTTCTCCCTAAATCCAAGTCAGGCTTGATCAGTATTTTTATGTTACCTGTAGGATCGGTTTTTTCCTCGTTGGTCACAAATGCATACCAAGAGTCCAAATCTTCGGAAGTCCAGATATCTCCTAGATTTTGAATCAATACTTTTTTGACTTTCTCAAAATCCGGGGCATTCAACCAATGCATTTTGTGAAGCAATATTTTGAAAGCATATTCTGCCTGAAAGTTTGGATCCTTGATTTCGTCCATATTTTTCATGAATTCAGTAGGCATAGCTTGGTGAAGTCTTGCTGTTTTTTCGAAGAATAAAGTATTTTCATTCTCTGCCAAAATACCATTTTCATCCCAAGCCATCCAAGCGGGAAATGAAACCTCAAATTTTTGATGGATTATTTGAGCTGCTTCGGGCCTTCCTCCAAAATGTAAAATAGCTAGGTGGATTGGCTGGAAATTCTGAAAACCCCTTTCCATTGCTACCAAGATATCTACAGCAGATTTCTCGAAATCCAATTCACCAAAGAGGATTTTGGCGGAAATTGAATGGTAATAACCTGCGGCATTGGGTAGGACCATCGCAGTTCCGTTCAGGTATTTCAGCGTTTCATTGATATAGGATTCCTGAAGTGTTCTCAAAATCCGTGTTTCCCTGTAATTCATTTCCTCAAAACTCATTTGCTCCTGAGCGACAAGGGAATCAATGATGGCAAGGTCCAAGGATAATGGAGAGGTAACCTTGTTGGTCCATTGGTTGCGGAGAATTGCTGTTTTCAATTGGAAATTCGCCGAAAGGTTAGCGGTGCTCAATTCATAGGGTGCAAAATTGCCTTTCACGTTTTCTGACACCAAGTAATTGATTCTGAATATTTGATCATCAGAAATTATTGAAGCTTCCGTCGGTTCTAACTTATGTTTGACCTGCAAGCCAAGAAGGTTGGATTTCAGGACAGGATTTTGGTCTGTAATATCCTGAAGTATTGAGATCGCCTCTGTAGGCTTATTCAGTTTAGAATAAAGCAAGGAGAGGTTGTTGATCAAATAAGGATTTCCCGGAAAGTAACTCAATCCTCTTTCAAGGTAAAAAACGGCATCAAAGATTTTTTCTTGCTGATGCAATTTGGAACTCAGTAAAATCGTGTTGATCACTGAGGGAGAGTTGTCAAAAACCTGGTACAGGTTTTCCATGCCCAAGTTGGTTTGGTTGAGGGAAAACCGGAGATGAGCGGCTGAATTCTTAGCTTTGTCGTTTTTTCGGTATTGCATCCACGAACTTTCATAGAGTATCGCTGCTTCCAAAGGTCTATCGGTTTGATAATAGTATTCGGCATTGATATTGGAACTGCCTGAGGACAACTGCACTCCTATGATTGCGTCAGCATAGATGGCCAATACCACAAAAGCCATGATTGCCCCAATCCTCATGTGGAAGTAAGCAAAAAACTGAGGCTTGAAAATGATTTTCTCAATGTCTTTTCCTGAGTTCAGAATTTCAGAAAAATTAGACATCAGGTATAGATAGAACAACAAGCTGAAAGCCACCTGACCATAGATAAAAACATGGTTGAAAAATTCTATCATAGGTTGGTTTTCCTTAAAGATAACCCATCCCCAAGTGATTGTTGTCAAGGCATACCCTATCCAAAAGAAAGATTTTCCAATTTCGGGATGCTTGTATACCTGATCTGTCTGTTGGATTTTAAATTGCAAAACATAATACCCTATCAATCCGACAATCAGCATCAAAACTGCCGGTTGAATAATTGGGAAGGGGAGATCCACCTCTCCGGTCAGGTCCAAAAATGAAAAGAAGACCAATAAGAAATAGATCAAGAAAATAAACAGAAGGTGCCAAGTGATTTTGATTCCGGTTCCTTTATTCAATTTAATCAGGAGAATGGAACTTCCGGAAATGAAAGCATGACCGATATGCAACAGAAAAATAACTGATACAGCGGTTGCGGGAAAAGCACTGTTTTCTCCCAACCAAAGCCAAGGAGAAGGAATTTCCGATATTTGTGTCAGAAGGTAGAGTGTAGCTGATCCTGAAATAAGGAGGACAATAAATCTTCTCAAAATACCCCAGGATACTGCAAAAAAGGATAATCCAATCAGTGGGATGAGGATTCCTACCATCAATCCTATCAGTGCATAATTGCTAGATATGCTGCCAATATTCAAACCATTGATCCCGCTAAATGCCATTAAGAATATCACCAAGGCGGTTGCAGCGGTAAAATACAGTTTTTTGAGAGTGCTGACCAAAGCAAGTCCTAAGCAGAAAAGTACCCAAACCAAGCCGCCGAAGAGCAGGGTGAGGGAGGGGAAAGTCAATGCCTGCAGGGATTCGAAATTTTGGAACAAAAGAAAGTTATCCATTTCAATTCTCACCAATTCTCCACCAACCTGAACCAATTTCACGGGTACAGAGATGGCTTCCGAAAAAATTCCGGGAAGGACGGGCATGATTCCCCTTTTCCAAATGAAAGCACCGAACAATAGGAAAAGGCCTCCTATCACTGAAAGTGATATTGGAAGGCCTTTCATAATTATATCGTCAATTCTTCGGTAGTTTTTTGCAGGCATTATTCGAGCACCTTTGGAACCCTGAAGTAATCCGAATCCCGCTGAGGGGCGTTGAGCAATCCCGCTTCATGTGAGAGGTGCTCTCCGACAACATCTTCCCGCATGACATTGACTTCTGAAGACATAGTCGTGATAGGCTCGATTCCGTCGGTATCCACCTCGCTGAGTTGCTCTACCCAGTCGAGGATTTGGGTCATGTCTTTTTGGATTTTTTCAGCTCCTACTTCGTCAAACTCAAGTCTTGCGAGGTGAGAGATTTTCTTTACGGTATTCAAATCAATTTTCATAAAGTATGAATTATTATTTTTTCAGTATCCAAGAGGTTGTTGTCTTCCCAAAGTTGGTCCTGAATGGTGTAATAACATTTATTTCTGATGCCCTGAATGTCTTTTGCAGTCAGGCCAAGCGTTTGGATTGGGGGATGTATTACGATTTTTCCTTTTTTGAAATTCAATAAAAACCTCCCATCATCGGGCAAAATTAAATGATTAAACGATAAAGTGACAGGAATCAAAGGTATTTGTTTGTCTATGGCCAGACTAAATGCACCATCTTTAAACTTGTTCATGTGTGGAGGCATCCCTGTAGTAATTCCTCCTTCAGGAAAAATCACAATGCTGCTTCCTTTGGAAATGGCGTTTTTTGCCCTGACCAATACTTCACTTCTACTTTTGATACTTGACCTGTTGACCGCGATATGTAATTTTTTAAAATAATAGCCAAAAAGTGGGACTTTCCTAATCGAGCTTTTCCCTATGTAAACGACATCCCCTGGAATAAAACCCATCATCGCGATGTCCAGGTAGGAAAAGTGGTTAGCGGCAAAAATATAAGGCTGGCCACTTTTGATATTTCCTTTCCCCTCCACTTTGATTGGCATTAAGATCAGAAAAAAGAAAAGGCTTGCCCAGAATTGATTGACTTTCCGGCCGTATTTCTCCCAACCCGGAATCCAGATGCAAGTTAGAAAAAGGGGAAATAGCAATAAAAAAGTCAGAACAAAGATCAAAAAAGCATAGATTGAATATATCCTTTTGAGTATAACCATGGCTTATTGATTGATCATATGGTTTGCTACTTTGACAAAATACCCTTGTAATGCTTCTTTTACATCTGTGTCCATTTGAACTTTTTCGATTGCAGGAAGCATGCAATTGAGCCAGGAGTTTCTCATGTTACCATCTATCGGCCATTGGAAATGTCGTCTGCGAAGCATGGGGTGTCCTCGTTGCTCTAGGTAAGTATGTGGGCCCCCAAATACATGAATCAGGAACAAAAATAGCCTTTCTTCGGCAGGTGCCAAATCCTCCGGGTAAAGCTTTCGCAACTCCTTGATTTCTGCCACATTTTGGTAAAAGTATTTGACGATCAATTTTATCTTATCCTCACCGAGGGATTCGTAGATGGATTGCGGGGAATTCATTTGGGAAACTTAATAAAAAAGGTTTGAGAATTGATGAATGCCGATTCCCAAACCAATAATAATTGAAATAACATTACTCCTGTGCCTGTATCGCTGTAATTACGACAGTGTTGAAAATATCATCCACCGTACAGCCACGACTGAGGTCATTGACAGGTTTGTTGAGGCCTTGCAACATCGGTCCAATAGCCACCGCCCCGGTTTCTCTTTGGACAGCTTTATAGGTATTGTTACCTGTATTTAGGTCAGGGAAAATCAGCACAGAGGCATTTCCTGCCACTTCCGAGTTCGGCATTTTTTGTCGGCCTGTAGCAGGATCTACTGCTGCATCATATTGGATTGGTCCCTCTACTTTGATGTCCGGTCTTTTTGACTTGACGATTTCGGTAGCTTTCCGGACTTTTTCTACATCCTCTCCCGTGCCGGATTCTCCTGAGGAATAGGAAAGCATGGCTACCCTTGGTTCGATTCCAAACCTCCTACTCGTATCTGCAGAAGAAATGGCGATTTCGGCCAATTCCTCCGAACTTGGGTTGATATTGATGGCGCAATCACCGAAAACGGTTACCCTATCAGTCAAGCACATAAAAAAGACAGAAGATACCAAAGAAATGCCTGGCTTGGTTTTGATAAACTGAAGTGCAGGTCTAATGGTGTGGGCTGTAGTATGGATGGCTCCGGAAACCATTCCGTCGGCATGGCCTTTATGGACCATCATTGTTCCATAGTACGACCCATCAGTCATCAGGTCTCGGGCGACCTCCAAAGGCATGTTTTTTCCTTTTCTCAATTCATAAAGCGTATGCGCGTATTCTTCAAAATTGGAAGAATCTCGGGGATTTATTATTTGGCAATTATCTTCGTTGAGGTATAATCCAAGTCTGCTTATGCTTGTATTGATTTCTTGGACATCACCAAGTAGGGTGATTTTCACAACTTTTTGCTTTACAAGCCGGTCAGCTGCCTTCAATATCCTGTCATCTTGGCCTTCAGGCAATACAATGTGTTTCTTTTTGTTTTTTGCCCATTTGACCAATTGAAACTGAAACATCCTTGGTGTCATACCTACACCAACAAAATTGATCATTTCTTTTTCAAGGGCATCGGTATCGATATATTTCCTAAAGGTATTGATGGCACCAATGATTTTATCAGGACAGTCCGGACTGATTTTGGAATGAATGGCCGCCACTTTGGTAGCAGCATAAAAGGAAGGATCGTTTACTCTCAAAATCGGTACATTGACATCCGAACCCTCTATCAATTTGATGACTGAATCTGCGATTTCAAATCCCCCTGTGAGAACAATTCCTGCGATCCTCGGGAAATTTTTGGAATGGTTGGCCTGTAGGGAGGCCATGATGATATCCGCTCTGTCTCCGGGTGTCACTATCAAGACATTCTTCTTGATATGCTTGAGGAAGTTAGAAATCTGCATCGCTCCAAAAATGAAGTGGTCCACAGGATTTGAGAGAAAATTTTCCCCAAACATCACCTCAGCTCCAAGGTGTTCCTTGATTTCTCTCATGGATGGACTTTTCAGCTCCTGAATTTTGGGGATCACCGCCAGGATTATACCTTTATTCAATTGACCCTGCAAGCTCTTTTTTATCTCTTTTCGGTCATCTTCTTCTACTTTGTTGATGACCACTGCCAGTACTTTGACTTTCCTCTGGAGAAAATTATTAATGGTTACCACTGCAGATGTTACTATTTGGGATACCGATTTGCCATCTCCGGATAGGACAATTATTACAGGAGAGCCAAGGTTTTTTGCAATGGCCACGTTCGCATCAAATTCAAAAGCGGTTCCTTCACCCAAAAAATCACTTCCTTCAATAATTGTGAAATCATACTCTTCTTCCAGCACTTTAAATTTGCTGATGATGGTATCAAATATTTCACCTTGCAATCCCGCTTCGATCAAATGATTTGCTTCTTCTTTGGTGTATCCGTAAGATTTTTCATATTGAATAGGGAGTTTGAAATATTGGATCAGGGTTTCAAAATGTGGGTCTTTTTTAACCCCAGGTTTGTTGTTTATTATGGGTTTGAAGTAGCCTATCCGATGTGCTTTGGAAAGCAGCATATCGACTAATCCAAGAGCTACTATCGATTTTCCACTGAATGGCTGTGTTGTGGCAATGAAAATGCTTTTGTTGGTTTCCATATAAAATGATTTTTGAATCAGGTACAAAATTAAAAAGCGTTAAGGACTCCAAACTTGATGAATATGTTATTGAATCATGATAAAAATCATGATTCATCTTCTTCTTTTATTTTGGTTTTAATATGCCTACCCGCAGCTTTGTCCAAACTTACATTGATCTCAAAACTTACCAATACAATCAAGGAAGTAATAAACAGCCATAACATAACCGCTATCATCGCCCCAATGGAACCGTACAGTTTATTATAGGTTGCAAAATTATTCAGGTAAAAGGAAAAGAGGTAAAACCCTCCTGTAATCAGCGCACCTCCGGTAAGGGATCCAACAGAAAAAAACTTCCATTTGTCATGGACAGCAGGGGCTAACCTGAAAATCGATGCCAAGGCTATCAAAAACACCGAAAGAAGTACCAAAAATCTAAATACAGTAAGCATGAATACATATAAATTGCTCGAAACTATCTCCCATTCAGATATACGGTAAAGGATACTGCTGCCAAAAATCATGATTACTACGGCACCGCAAATGGCCAATACCAAAATTATGACAATTCCAATGGCAATAAGTCGGGTCATCCAAAAAGGTCTATTTTCTTTCGTTTTGTAAACAGCGTTGAACGCATTCATCATGGAGACTACGCCGTTGGTAGATAGAAATAAGGCCAAGAAAAAACCAAGAGACAACAAGCTCTGTCTCGGTTTGCTGACAATATCCATGATCGTCGCTTCAGCTTCCTGATAGACACTTGAGGGAATAAATTCACCGATAAACAAAAGGATGTTTTGAGTGGTGACATTTGGGAAAAACAATCCTATATAAGGGATGATGTTTAATAGAAAAAGTAAAAGCGGAAACATCGCTACTGTAAAACTGAAGGCCATAGCACCCGCCCTTTCAGTGATTTCATCTTTCCGCATTTGAAACATGAATATCCTACCCACGTCATAAAGGTTTTGGTCAGGATTTCCAAAATGGAATTTTCTAAGAAACTTGGCTTTTCTCGTAAATTGAATAGATAATAAACGGAGTCTCTTTTTCACTTAAAAATAGATTACTGGAAATATGGACGTAATAAATCTAGTAAATAATGGGATGGTCTGCAGGGTTTATGGCTTTCTTTTTTCAAAAAAGTCAAAGTTGTCCAGCCTTTGGTAATCAAATCTTCGGACTCATTGAAGACTTCGTATTCGAATTTTATCCTAATACCCGGCATTTCAGGAATGGTAGTTTTTATAGTCAGAAGCTCATCATATTTCCCTGGTTTGATAAATTGGGTATGAAGGTCCAAAACTGGCATGATGATTCCGTCATCCTCCATCTGTTTGTAGGAAAAGCCTGCGGCACGAAGCGCTTCGACCCTTGCCACCTCAAAATACATGGCATAGTTACCATAATAAACATATCCCATTTGGTCTGTTTCTGCATACCGGACCCTTACTTTGGTTTCTGCTTGGAACATGTCAGTATATTTTAGATCTGTTCAATGCTGCCTGGTACCTGCGGGCATTGTTGATGTGTTCATTATAATTTTTTGCAAAGGCATGATAACCTGAAAAATCCTCTTTGGCACAGAAATATAAATAATCATGTTCTTCGTAATTCAAAACAGCCTCAAGAGAGGATATTTCGGGCAAGTTGATAGGGCCGGGGGGAAGGCCTGTATTCTTATAGGTATTATATGGGCTGTCGATTTCTTTGTGGACATTCAGAACCCTTTTTAGATTGAAATCTCCTACTGCAAAGACAAGAGTCGGGTCGGCTTGAAGTGGCATATTGATTCTTAGCCTGTTTAGATATACACCGGCAACTTTAGGTCTTTCATCAGATTTTTGGGTTTCGGCTTGGACAATTGAAGCCAAAGTCGAGACTTCTATCGGGGTCAATCCCAAATTTTGTGCTTTTGCCAACCTTGCTTCAGTCCAATAATTTCCATATTCCTTGTACATTCTGTCAAAGACCTTCTCAGCACTTGTATTCCACCAGATTTCATAGGTATTGGGAATGAACATCCCCATGACTGTTTCTTCTTTAAAACCGAACTTTCGGATGTATACAGAGTCGGTAATCAAATCCATGAATGCATCCGGACTGATTTCAAGGTTTTTGGTTATTTTTTCTGCAAGGTCTTCTTTGGTTCGGACATTATTGAAAGTCAATTTTATCGGAGTCTGATTTCCCGACCTCAAGAGTCTGACAAGATTCAGGTTACTTGTTTTAGCAGGAATAGTGTATAATCCGGATTTTACAGCTTCCTGATATCCAAGTACTTTTGATACAAAACTGAAAGTAATCAGTTCATGGATCACGCCATTTTGGTAAAGACTGTCTGATACCATCTGGAAGGTTGCATTACTAGGGATTTTTAAAATATAAGGATCTTCCTTATCTATGAGGGCATTTGGGCTGAAAAATGCCTGATAAAAATAAAAGGACAAGGAAGTGAGGAGCACCGAAAAGGAAACCACCGCTATGAGATAATACTTTGTTTTATTGTCTTTGAACATAAAATTTGATGACATAACAGAATAACCGCAAAAATAGAGATTTTTGTTCAAGGGCAGGCAATTCCTTTATACCTATGGCAAAAACCATTCGAGTGACTTGTGCAATTATCATTAAGGAAGAAAAAATCCTCGTTGCCCAAAGAGGTAAAAAAATGGACCTCCCCTTTAAATGGGAATTTCCGGGAGGAAAAATAGAAGCCAATGAATCTGCGGAAGCATGTTTGATCCGGGAAATCAAAGAAGAACTCAATCTTGAAATTGAGATAAAAAAGGCATTTAAAAGTAGCTTTCATTCTTATGGTGCAGGAAAGGAAATTGAACTTATTCCTTTTCTTTGTGGCTATATAAGTGGACATTTGGTCCTTACAGAGCATCATCAAACCCAATGGATGGAACCTGAAAATCTGCTTATTCTTGATTGGGCTGATGCAGATGTCCCTATCGTAATTGACTTTATCGAATGGTTTAAAATAAACCATAAACCAAACCTTTGAATATCCTTGCTGCCATGGCCGCCGAATTTATCAAACTTTATCCCGAAAATCCTGATCCCAAGAAAATCCAAAAAATCGTCAACATTCTTCTTGACGGGGGGGTAATCATTTATCCCACAGACACGGTTTATGGAATGGGCTGCAATATCCACAATCTCAGGGCTGTAGAGCGAATCGCCCAAATCAAAGGCATAAAGGTGAAAAAGCATAACTTTTCATTCATATGCTATGACCTGAGTAATATTTCTGAATATACCCGTGCCCTGAGCACACCTGTATTCAAAATGATGAAAAAAGCTTTGCCAGGTCCCTATACCTTTATTTTGGAAGCCAACAATTCTGTTCCAAAAATTCTCAACAGCAACAAGAAAACCGTAGGTATCAGGGTTCCTGATCATGCCATTCCAAGACTTTTGGTGAAGGAGTTGGGATCTCCTATTTTGACCACTTCCATCCACGATGAAGATGAAGTGATTGAATACAGCACTGATCCTGAGCTGATCTATGAAAAATACGGGGATTTGGTCGATGTGGTCATTGATGGTGGATATGGGAAGAATGTAGCGTCTACTATTTTGGACTGTACCGGTGAAGAAATTGAAGTTGTCCGTCAAGGTTTGGGTTCTGTCGAGGACATCATGTAATCAAGCCACAGTAAAGTCAAAATTGAAATTATCCTTAAATTTCATAATAATTATTATTCCTTACTAAACAAAGTACCATTTGAGCCAAGATAGAACCATAATAACTGATCTTTTTTATTTGCCTCCCATCGAATATTTCGTTTCTGTACTTGGTTTTGAGGAAATTCATATTGACCAAACGGAGAGATTTCAGAAGCAGACTTATAGAAACAGAGCCCAGGTTCTATTGGCCAATAAGGTAGATGTGCTTTCAGTTCCGGTCATCGGAAGCAGTAAAAAGCAACTGTACAAGGATGTGAAAATCGATTATAGCCAAAAGTGGAAAAATGTCCACCTCAGAGGAATTCAGAGTGCCTATGGAAAAGCACCGTTTTACGAATATTTCTACCCTTATTTTGAACAGGTCTTCGAAAAAAACCTGACATTTTTGTTTGATGTAAATTTGGAATTACTGACAGTTTGTCTGAAGCTTCTAAAGCTGAAAGTTAGGTTGAATTTGGAGATGGAAAATGACTTTGCACCCGAATCTGTCGATTCCCGAGGGATTATCCATACTAAAGAAGGTTTTACTCTGAGAAACGTCATGACCCCCCGCAATTACCCACAAATGTTTGGCTTAGACTTTGTTCCCAACTTGAGCATCATCGATTTGTTGTTTTGCATGGGGCCTGAATCGAAAGAAGTCCTGATGCATTCGAAAAAAAATCATTGAACATTCTGCAAATAGATTGTGTTTTTAAAACAAATTCGGTAACATTATTACAGATTTAAAATAAAATTTAGAAAGGAAATACATGGAAGCAAAATTTTCAAACAGGGTCAAAGAGGTGATCTCTCTCAGTCGTGAAGAAGCATTGCGGTTGGGACATGATTACATCGGTACAGAGCACCTCTTGCTGGGTATGATTCGAGAAGGGGAAGGAGTGGCTGTTTCCATATTGAAGAAGTTAGGTGTGCCACTTGACGAACTTCGGAATTCTATCGAAAGGGCTGTTAAAGGAACAGCCACGCATAATGTAAAAAACCTTGCCAACATCCCGTTGACAAGGCAATCCGAAAAGGTTTTGAAAATCACCTATTTGGAAGCGAAAATATTCAAAAGTCAACTAATCGGAACTGAGCATTTATTGCTTTCAATCCTAAGGGATGAGGACAATATTGCTACCCAGATTCTTCATAAGTTTGATACAAATTATGATTCTGTAAAAGAGATGCTGGAATTTCAGACTGATTCTTCTCCACGTGCAAAAGCGGAAGCAGATGATCCCGATGAGGATGGTTCAAAATTGTTCGGTTCTTCAGGCAGTTCTTCAGGAGCATCCAAAACCACCGGGGAAAAGTCAAGAACCCCTGTATTGGATAATTTTGGGCGTGATCTCACCAAAATGGCTGAAGATGACAAGCTGGATCCGATCATTGGCAGAGAAAAAGAAATCGAAAGGGTCGCACAAATACTTTCAAGAAGAAAGAAAAACAATCCTATCCTTATCGGGGAGCCCGGTGTAGGAAAGACGGCTATTGCAGAAGGTTTGGCATTGAGAATTGTACAGAAAAAAGTATCACGTGTCTTGTTCAACAAACGTGTGGTGACTTTAGACTTAGCTTCCTTGGTGGCAGGAACCAAATATAGAGGCCAATTTGAAGAGAGAATGAAAGCCGTCATGAACGAGCTTGAAAAATCTCCCAATGTTATTTTATTTATTGATGAGTTGCATACCATAGTAGGTGCTGGCGGTGCTAGCGGTTCATTGGATGCTTCAAATATGTTCAAACCTGCTCTGGCACGTGGAGAGATCCAATGTATCGGAGCAACCACCTTGGACGAATACAGACAGTATATCGAAAAAGACGGTGCATTGGCCAGGAGATTCCAAATGGTAATGGTAGATGCTACTACCCCTGAGGAAACTATCCAAATCTTAAACAACATCAAGGATAAATATGAAGATCACCACAATGTGATCTATACCCCTGAGGCAATTGATGCGTGTGTAAAGCTTTCTGACAGGTATATTTCAGACAGATTCTTGCCTGACAAGGCTATTGACATTCTTGACGAAGCGGGAGCAAGGGTTCACATTAACAATATCCACGTACCGGAAGATATTTTGAGACTCGAGGAAGAAGTGGAGAAAATAAAAGTGGAGAAAAACAGGGTCGTTAAAAGTCAGAAATATGAGGAAGCTGCCCAATTGAGAGACAAAGAGAAAAAACTCCTGGAGCAACTCGAAAATGCCAAAGCCAAATGGGAAGAAGACAGTAAAACCAAGCGCTACACTGTTGAAGAGGACAATGTTGCCGAAGTGATTGCCATGATGACCGGAATTCCTGCAAAAAGAATTGCACAGAATGAGGGGTTGAAGCTTCTAAACATGAATGAAGAGCTTCAGGCAAAAGTTATCGGACAGGAAGAAGCTATCAAAAAGCTTTCAAAAGCTATCCAAAGAACAAGAGTGGGTTTAAAAGATCCGAAAAAGCCAATAGGTTCATTCATTTTCCTTGGACCTACTGGAGTAGGCAAGACAGAACTTGCCAAAATGTTGGCCAATTACCTCTTTGATAAGGATGATGCTTTGATCAGGATTGACATGTCTGAATATATGGAGAAATTCAGTGTATCCCGTCTTGTCGGAGCACCTCCAGGATACGTCGGTTATGAAGAAGGTGGCCAGTTGACTGAAAAGGTCAGAAGAAAGCCATATTCTGTAGTCCTCCTTGACGAAATCGAAAAAGCGCATCCTGATGTTTTCAACATCTTACTTCAGGTTTTGGATGACGGAATTCTTACAGACGGATTGGGAAGAAGAGTGGACTTCAGAAACACCATCATCATCATGACATCTAATATTGGAGTCAGAGATTTGAAAGATTTTGGAGCAGGTATAGGGTTTGCTTCTAAAGCCAAAACTACCAGCGTGGATGATGTGATGAAATCCACCATTCAAAGTGCTTTAAGAAAAGCATTCAGTCCTGAATTCCTAAATAGGCTTGATGATGTTGTGGTATTTAATTCACTTGATAAAGAGCATATCCATAAGATCATCGATATCAGTTTAAGCAAGCTTTTCAAGAGAATAACAGATTTGGGATATTCTATAAAGCTGACTGAAAAAGCCAAAGACTTCCTGGCTGAAAAAGGCTATGACCAACAGTACGGTGCTAGACCTCTCAATAGAGCTATACAGAGATATCTCGAAGATGCACTCGCTGAAGAAATCCTTAAAGGAGAGCTTTCTGAAGGCGACGTCATCATGGCGGATTATTCTGGTGAGGGTGACCAATTGACCATCACTGTTGATAAAAAGGAGAAAGCAGGATAAAATAAATATCCAGATAATTAAAACAGGCGGATAAGAGATTGTCCGCCTATTTTTTTGACTTCTAGTTTCAAATTTTGGATACTTTCTATAGTCTGTAGCCTCAATTAAATATTTCTTATCTTTCGATCTCAATTCCTTTCTTTTGAACTGATGAAATCCTGTTTTTTCTTACCTCTATTTGCATATTTTCTTTTCTCGTGCAATGAAAATGAATCACCCGATAGTGATGTGGAGGGATCTTTACCATTTAAAACTGATTATAAGATCAGTGATTTGGAAGTCTCCGGATTTTTTGAAAACTCAGCCCAACCCAAAGGGAAAGTCTCATTGAAGGAAGGGTCTGGACTAGCATACAGCAGACAAAATCCTGGATTTGTATGGACGCTACAGGACAAAGGAAACAAAAACAGCATTTATCTTCTGGATGCAAATAATGGGGAGATAATTTCCGAATATGAAATCAAGGGTACAAAGAACAGAGACTGGGAGGATATTGAGATTAGCATAGGGCCTGAGTTTGGAAAAAATTACCTGTATATTGGAGATACAGGTGATAATAATCTGGAATATGAAGATTATACCATTTACAGATTTGAAGAACCCAAATTTGAGGAATCGCATCGGTTTCAATATGTCACTTTGGATGTTCCATTGGAAACAATCGTTTTTGAATATCCTGATAAAAGCCGCGATGTGGAGGCTTTGTTGGTAGACCCGCTTACAAAGGATATTTTCTTGGTTACAAAACGAGATGTTTTCTCTTTGTTGTATTCCTTACCTTTTCCTCAGAAAATCGACCAAAAGAACTTAGCGATCCACTCCGGTACCTTTTCCTTTAGAATAGCTACTGCAGGAACGGTTTCGGAAGATGGCAAAGAAGTACTGATCAAAACGTATGATAGGATATTCTATTGGGTAAGAGAAAGTGACCAATCCTTTGTGGATTTGATCGCAACTTTGCCCAGCTTGGTACCTTATGAAAAGGAGGTGCAAGGTGAGTCAATTTGTTTTGATGACAAAAGAGGATACTTTACTTTAAGCGAATGGAGTGATGGCGTTATTCCCGAATTGAATTATTACAAAAGAAAATAATAGAAGGACATGTTGAATTTAAATTGTTGGATTTTGTTATTGGATTGAAATACAAGTCAATTTCTGATCAATGATCCAAATTTGGTTTGGATTCATAACAACAATTAACTTTGCCAAAAACCCAAAAAGACCGAACTTTGTTGATTTAAGTAAAGAAAGCCTCACATGAGTCATTATATGAAATTGCTTTTGTTTTTATATTTTTTCCCATCAATGTTGATGTTGAATATTCCCCAGCCTAGCCTTGTCCGCTTAGAAAAGAAGGCCGATCAAAATATTTTCTCCAACCAGATCAGTATCGGAACATTAGAAAATAAAGAAATTGATGAAGCGAGTGGTATTGCATTTTCAAGGTCTCATGATGGTTTGATTTATACCCATAATGATAGTGGGGGAGGTAGACGCATTTATGTGATTGATACTTTGGGAAAAGGTTCGGTGGTATTCAAAATCAAGGGTGTTTGGAACAGAGATTGGGAAGATATCGCTGTCGGCCCTGGACCTGACCCAAAACTCAATTATGTATATGTCGGCGAAATAGGAGACAACGAAGCTAAATACACCAATATTTTCATATATCGGTTTCCTGAACCGGTGCAATTTACAGAGGGTATGGAAGTGGAACCTGAGATTTTAAAACTGACTTACCCTGATGGACCCAAAGATGCCGAGACATTGATGGTTGATCCGATTTCAAAAGATATTTTTATTTTGTCTAAAAGGGATAGTCTGAATATTCTTTATAAGACAACACAAGATGCTTTTGAAAAGGAAGAGGCAGTTTTGGAAAAAGTGATCGAATTGCCATTTACCATGTCTGTTGCAGGGGATATTTCTGCAGATGGCAAGGAGATTTTGATTAAAAATTACTTTACGGTCTATTATTGGAAGAGAAATGAAAATGAGACTGTCGAGCAGGCTCTTTCACGTGACCCATTGATATTGCCTTATAAGCCCGAACCGCAAGGGGAGGCAATTGCCTTTCATCCCAATGGCAAAAGTTATTTTACTTTGAGTGAGAAAAGGTTCAACATTGAACCTGTATTGTACCGTTACGACAGAAAGTAGCTTTAACAAAATTTACCTCTATGACAAATCAGACTACTTCCCACATCTTAATGGTTAGACCGGCTAATTTTGGTTTTAATCCAGAAACTGCTGAAAATAATTTTTACCAGCAAAGAGATGAAAGAGAAGCAGATGAAATCAATAAGATTGCACAGCAGGAGTTTGATGGTTTTGTTTCCCTGCTTCAGGACAAGGGAATTGATGTCTTGGTGATTGAAGATACTGATCTCCCAATAAAAACCGATGCTATTTTTCCAAACAATTGGTTTAGTACCCACCAGGACGGTAAGATTCTGCTTTATCCCATGTTTTCACCAAATAGGAGACTGGAAAGGAGAAAGGATATTATTGAAATCCTGATACAAAAAGGATTTAGGATCAGTGAAATCGTGGATTTGACGTTTTTTGAGCAGGATAACCAATTTTTAGAAGGAACTGGAAGTTTGATCTTGGATAGGATAAACAAGGTAGCTTATGCTTGCAGGTCTCAAAGGACACACAAAACGCCATTGGGATATTTTGGAAATCTGATGGGATTTGAAGTTGTGGATTTTGATGCCACCCAAGTGGTCAATGGCATTTTGTCACCTATTTACCATACTAACGTCATGATGCATATCGGGACTGAAATTGCCGTGGTCTGTTTGGAGTCTATCCCTTTGGCTTCTGAAAAGCTAAAAGTCCAGGAATATCTGGAAAAAACAGGTAAGAAAATGATTCCGATTACTGCCAAACAAAAATTCCAATTTGCAGGGAACATGCTTGAAATCCAAAATAACCTTGGGTCAAAATTTACGATCATGTCTGATTCAGCATTTCAATCTTTAGGAGATGTGCAGATCAACACCATCAAGAGATATACAGAAATCATTGTTCCAAAAATACCCACTATTGAAAAAATCGGTGGAGGAAGTGTCAGATGTATGATGGCTGAGATTTTTTTACCGCTCTTGTAATCCCTTGATATTGCAGGGTCTAAGCTATACTTGTGGTCTTTGTTTCAATTGTAAGTATTCACTTTTTTTCAATAAATATTAATTCGTAAAGCCCTTTTCATGAAAGGGAAATCCTCAAAAGACCATTTGATTCCTTCCTTTTTTGTATGGTAATCAAGGATTTTGGAAGTTCCTGAATAGAATAAATACCAAGGCCATTCCCATACCCAATCCAATTCCTATCAAGAGATCAAAGAATACAATTCCCAATATAGTGATGATAAAAGGGAGAAATTGATTCCAACCAAGCTTGAATTGACCATGATACAACGACACCTTTGTCAGCTTATAGCCTACCGTCATCAAAATAGCAGAGAGGCAAGCCAATGGAATCAAATTGAGGATTTCAGGAATAAAGATTACACTTGCTAGCAGAAGTATCCCATGAAATATTGCTGAAATCTTGGTTTTCCCCCCTGCCGTTACATTAGCAGAGCTTCGGACTATCACTGCCGTTACAGGAAGTCCCCCTAACAAACCGTTGAAAACATTACCAACTCCCTGCGCCAAAAGTTCTCTATTGGGCGGGGAAACACGTTTCGAGGGATCAATTCTATCGGCAGCATCCAAACTCAGTAAACTTTCAAGACTGGCAATAATTCCTATTGTAATCGCTGCGAACCATACATCGCCGTTATCCAACTGAGAAAAATCAGGGAAGGTGAATAAATTATAAATCCCATCTATAGACTCCAAAACAGGAAGTACAACTTTGTTTTCGGCATTCAGATAAAATGAAGGTACAAATAGCTTAAAATATTCATTTAGCCCGATACCTAGCAAAACAACAACCAATGGACCTGGAACCAGTCTGGTAAAAGCTAGGTTTTTGAAAAATTTGATTTCCCACAAAATCAAGAAGCCAATAGAAATAGCAGAAATAATTATAGCTCCGAAATCAAATGTTTGGAAAAGGTTTTCTAAGCTCAGTCCAACACCCAAATCATCTACAAAAGGCAATTGTTTTTCAAGACTTTCCGATTTGTTCATGCCCAATGCATAGGGGAACTGATTGATGATCAAAATGATTCCGATACCTGCTAGCATACCTTTGATCACTGATTTTGGAAAATATTGGCTAATTACTCCTGCTTTTAAAATCCCCAAAAAAATCTGAAAAATTCCCGTCAATACGATAGCTGAAAGAAAAACCTCAAAGCTTCCAAGTTCGGTAATGGCACTGAAAACAATAGCTGTCAGGCCCGCGGCAGGTCCGGAAACTGATGTATGAGATCCGGACAAAGTTCCAATAACAATACCTCCAACCACTCCTGCAATAATTCCTGAAAATAAAGGTGCCCCGGAAGCTAAGGCTATCCCAAGACAAAGTGGGAGTGCTACCAGAAATACCACTAATCCTGCAGGCAAATCATTGCCTAGTTGTGAAAAAATTCTTTTCTGCATTGATTTCGGAGCAAATAGGTTAAAACTGACAGCTAAAGTGTCATTTTTAGTTTATTGGCAAACACCCTTTTGTCTAAAATGAAAAAGCTAACCAATCCCTATTCCTAAGTAAAGTACCATGATCCATGGGGGTATTATGTGGGTATTTAGTTTTTAAAATATGCCCGTAAAATTGAATGGACTGATCTTATAAAGTTCATCCTTAACCGAATCAGAAACATTCAGGGTGCCAATAAATTGTTTGATGGATGATTCGGTGATTTTTTCATTTGTCCGAGTCAATTCTTTCAATGCCTCGTAAGGTTTTGGATAACCTTCTCTTCTCAGGATGGTTTGAATGGCTTCGGCAACAACAGCCCAATTGTCTTCCAGATCGGCATCTATTGCAGCACGGTTAAGTTCGAGCTTGCCAAGGCCCTTTTCAAGGGATTCAAGCGCTATCAGCATGTGTCCCAAAGGTACTCCTATTATTCTTAGGACAGTGCTGTCAGTGAGGTCACGCTGTAACCTGCTGATAGGCAGTTTGGCAGCGAGATGCTCGAAGAGGGCATTTGCTATCCCAAGGTTTCCTTCTGCATTTTCAAAATCAATAGGATTGACTTTATGTGGCATAGCGGAAGACCCTATTTCTCCAGCTTTGATTTTTTGTTTGAAATAATTCATAGCCACATACTGCCACACATCTTTAGAAAGATCCAAAAGAATGGTATTGATTCTTTTGAGTCCGTCAAAAAGTGCAGCCATGTTATCATAATGCTCAATCTGAGTGGTGGGATAACTTCTCTCTAAACCCAGGTATTTTGATACAAAATCATCGGCAAACCCATGCCAGTCCATTTCAGGATAGGCCACATAGTGGGCATTCAGGTTTCCTGTTGCTCCACCAAACTTTGCGGAATAAGGAACTTGGGCCAATAATTCAAGTTGCTTTTCAAGGCGTACTACAAACACTCTTATCTCTTTTCCAAGCCTTGTAGGAGAGGCAGGTTGGCCATGGGTTTTAGCAAGCATTGGGATTTCTTTCCAGTCATTGGCCTGAGACTGGAGCTTGGAAATCACGCGACCAATTGATGGTAAAATAACCTCATTGAGGCCGTTTTTCAACATTAAAGGCGTAGAGGTATTGTTGATGTCTTGAGAGGTAAGACCAAAATGGATAAATTCTTTGAATTCATGTAATTGAAGGTTGTCAAATCTTTCCTTTATAAAATATTCTACGGCTTTGACATCGTGATTGGTGGTCTTCTCGGTTTCTTTTATGGTTTCGGCATCTGAAATCTGAAATTGAGATACAATATTTCTCAAGGCCGGGAAAAGTGATTTGTCAAAGTCTTTAAGCTGGGGAAGTGGCAATTCGCAAAGCGCGATGAAATATTCGATTTCCACATGAACCCGGTATTTGATCAAAGCAAACTCAGAAAAATAGGCACGTAGGGGAGCGGTTTTGTTACCATATCTGCCGTCAATGGAGCTCACGGCTGTCAGAGTTGTCAATTCCATAAGGATGATTTTTGATTTAGGCCTGCAATTTAGGTTTTCAGTCTGAAATACTCGGGTAAATTTTTTAATTATTGGACATCCTGTTCAAGGAATTTTAGTATTGCTCTTCCATTTCGTTACTCTAGACAAAAAATTCAAATTCTTTTCAGATTCCTTTTGCTGGATTCGAACCTGTTTCTAATTTATTTGTTGTGAAGATGGATATAATCTGGCATCAAGGTAAATAAATACAAAACCGTACATTAATTTTGGGCTTGCCGCAGGATTAACTGGAAAAACGAAATTGGAATGTTTAATCTATTCAAGAAAAAGAAAGAAGAAAATAAAAGAGGTGACCAATATTTGTCTCTCAAAGTAAGAGAAGTTGTTAAAGAAACTTCTGACACAGTAACTATATATTTTGAGCAGCCTGAACCCTATCTGGAATATAAACCCGGTCAATACCTAACTGTAATTTTGGAATTGGGGGGCAAAGAAGTTAGGAGATCTTACAGCCTTTGTACCTCGCCCTATATTGACCCGCATCCGGGAATCACAGTGAAAAAAGTTAAAGATGGCTTGGTCTCCAATTACCTCAACGATCAGGTCCGTCCCGGCAAAACAATTGAAATCATGAAGCCTTTGGGGAATTTCACGAGTGATTTCCATTCCAAAAACAAAAATCATTTTATAATGGTAGCCGGAGGCAGTGGAATTACGCCTATCATGGGAATCACAAAATCAGTACTTGTGAACGAGCCTGATTCCAAAGTGACTTTGATTTATTGCAGCCGATCCCAAGAGCAAATCATTTTCAAAAAACAATTGGAAGGACTTGAATCCAAATATCAGGGAAGATTGAAAGTGGTAGATGTCTTGAGTCGACCCTCTGGAGATTGGGGAGGATACAAGGGGAGATTGAAGCCTGAAACAGTAAAATCCATTCTTTCTGAAATCAGCTACCCTGAAATAGAAGGTTCCAAATACTTTGTGTGCGGTCCGGATGGCGTGATGGATACAGCGCTCGAAGCCTTTGCTTCAATGGGCGTAGACCAAAAAAACATACATAAAGAAAGTTTTTATTTGGACTTGGATGCCAAAGAAGCGGAACTCAAATCCAAAGGAAAACTATCCCCAGAGCTGACCAGAGAAATAGAAGTAGTGGTCGAAGGCCAATCTTACTCTTTTGAAGTGCCTGCCGGCAAAACTATCTTGGAAGCAGGTTTGGATAATGACATCAATATGCCTTACAGCTGCCAAAGTGGCCTTTGTACAGCTTGTAGGGGTAAATTGATTTCAGGTAAAGTAGATATGATTGAGGACGCAGGATTGAGCGAAAGTGAAATTTCAGCAGGATATATCCTTTGTTGCTCTTCCAAGCCAGCAGGTTCGGATATCAAAATTGTAATCGAATAGGATCTTGGAAATCTCCCCGATACGAAAAATTTACGATAAATTGGAACGGAATGTGCTCATCATGATCGCCATTCCGATTCCTTTTTTTGGATTCGTTTATCTGAATTCGGAAAACCCGATTTTCTTTTTTGAAATCCCTCAAGTAACTGAATTCTGGGAATATTTTGGATTGGGTATGGTTTTTACTCTTTTGATTGCCCAATATGTTTTTTTTAAAAAAGAGACTAAAACCATTGTCGATTCATCTTCTGAACTCCCTGCAAAACTTACATCCTATTCCAAAGCTTCATTCAAAAGATTTGGAATATTGTTTGTCGCGGCCTTGGTAGCAGCAGCAGGATTATTGTTGTTTGGCAATGCCGGTTATACCATCGCTTTTGCAGTGACTTTGGTGTTTTTTTCAGCGGCAAAGCCTTCTCCTGATAGGATTATTCGGTCGTTGAAGTTGAAAGGCGAAGAAAAAGACCTTGTAAATGGATTGAAAAGAAGGGAATAGGTCGATACAAAATACACCAACAAAAACTTATTTTTCGTCAATATCGTGCCTCTTAGGAAGATCAGGATTGACAAAAGTAAAACCCCTTGCCTCATCACCTTCAAAAAAATCCACCAGCATCCCCATCAAAAACATGTAATGTTTTTTTTCGATCAGGACAGGAATTCCCCCAACCTCAAATTTCTGGTCACCTTCTTTGGGTTTGTCAAAGCCCAAAAGGTAAGACATGCCCCCACAGCCGCCGCCTTTGACCCCTACACGGAGTGAGTAATCGGAGGGGATATTTTTATTGGCAATGATGTCCTTGATTTCAGCTTGAGCCTTTTCGGTGATTTGGATGGGAATCAACATGTCTATTTAAGCCACTTTTTGAGGTTGAAGTTCAAATTTAGGTTTTAAAAATATCAATTGTCAAAGTTTTATTGCGTCCATTAATTTCTGATATTCGGATCAAAATATTGTAATTCTATGGAGTATCTCGCTGATTTATTGAAAATAGTTTTGCCTGCAGGTTTGGTTATTTATGGGATGTACCTGACTATCATATCTTTCCTTCAAAAGGAAAGGGAAAAGATGCTGTTGGATTTAAAAACCCAAAATACCCAAACGGTTCTCCCTGTAAGGCTTCAGGCTGGAGAAAGGCTATGTCTTTTGCTGGAAAGAATCACACCAAACAACCTCGTCAGAAGGGTAAACAATCCAGAATATTCGGCAAGGGAATTTTACAGTCAATTACTTCATGAGGTTAGGGAAGAATTTAACCATAACCTTTCGCAGCAGGTTTACTTTACAGACGAGACATGGGAAAGTGTTCGCCGTGCAGCGGAAAGCGTAGTGACCATCATCAATACTGCCATGCAGGACATGCCTGAAGAAGCGAGAAGTCTTGACCTTGCCAAGCGGGTTTTTCAACTTTCACTTGACCAGAAAGATGATGCCATCCAAATGGCACTAAAATCCGTTAAGTCTGAAATAAGGATTTACTTCTAAAGAAATGGCATCACTCAGGGAAAAGACAGTTGATTTTTTTGGTAAGGCAAAACTTCTTTACCTAGAAAAAGCCAATCAAATTGCGGGAGAAGATGGTAAGCTTCAAAACCTTCTGAAAAATGTAGGTGAACGGCTCAGTCAAGTTTCCAATCATCCAAAGGTCCAGGCAGCATTGGAACCGATCTTGATCTTCAAAAGGATGATCCAAGCCCATAGAAGTGGGAAATTTAAAGTTTCCTCCAAGACACTTGGCCTCATTGTTTTGGGATTGTTGTATTTTATTACTCCGATAGATATTATCCCTGACTTCATGCCGATTTTGGGCTTTACTGATGACCTGTCAGTTATTTTGGCGGTATTCAATTCGGTGAAGCATGAAGTCGATGATTTTTTGAATTGGGAAAAGACACAGGCTTAAGCACTTTGGACTTTTGCTTTTCATCTTTTTGGGCGTACTTTACCTGATATGAAAAAAATAGCATTTCTAGCCGGTACTTCAGGTTTGATCGGCATGCAATTGCTTCACCAATTGCTTCAGGACAGTTCTTATGATTACCTCATTTCGGTCGGGAGACGCAAGTTGGCACTGAAGCATAACAAGTTGATCCAAGTAGAAGGAGACTTCGGCAAGATCCAAAGTTGGGATATTGAATCCAAAATCCGCGAAGAGGATCTAGGTGGGAATTTTTTCCACATCGTAGATGCCATTCTTAAAAAATCATGCGAAATGCATGCTTTCTGTTCACTTGGTACCACGATCAAAGTCGCAGGTTCCAAAGATAAATTCTACCAAATTGACCATGATTACGTGATTGGATTCGCAGATTGGACGCATGCTTTGGGTGCAACTAAATTTCTATATGTCAGCGCTATGGGTGCAAATTCACAGTCCTCGGTGTTTTACAACAAAGTCAAAGGGGAAGTAGAGCAAGACCTCAAAGGGATTCCATTTGAATATGTCGGTTTGTTTCAGCCTTCTCTTTTACTTGGCAATAGGAAAGAATTCCGTTTTGGAGAAGAGGTGGCCAAAATATTGACGAAGCCTTTGGTGTGGTTGAAGTTGGGAAAATCCTTCCGTCCCATCAATGACAACCAAGTCGCAAAGGCCATGATTTACTATGCCAACCAAACCAAATCAGTAAAAGTTGAGACTATTTCCTCCAAAATAATGCAGGATTTTTGAGATATGATAGCAGTTATTCAAAGGGTATCTGAGTCCACAGTCAAAATAAATGGGCGCATCAAAGGTCAGATCGGCGAAGGATTGATGATTTTATTGGGAATAGAGGAGGCGGATAACAATGAAGATATCGACTGGCTCAGCAAGAAAATTGTAAACCTGAGGATTTTCCCGGATGAAAATATGGTGATGAACAATAGTATCCTTGAGGCTTCGGGAGACATTTTGCTCATCAGTCAGTTTACACTTCATGCAAGTACAAAGAAAGGAAACCGTCCTTCTTACATCAAAGCCGCAAAACCCGATATTGCCATTCCGCTTTATGAAAAATTTATTCTTTCTCTCGAAAAGGAATTGGGCAAATCCATCCAAACAGGAGAATTCGGTGCAGATATGAAAGTTGCATTGATCAATGATGGTCCAGTGACGATTATCATGGACAGTAAAAATAAGGTTTGAGGAAGAAGTAAAAGTTTACAGTTAACAGTCGCAGTAGGCAGTTTGGCAAAACCCAAAAACTCGACAACGCGATAACTTGACAACAATTACAACCACTACAACAATTATAACCAATACAAAACCCCATTGCATGCCAACTCTAATTTCCATTCAAAATGCAGCAATAAAACAATTTGATAAGGTAGTTTTTGAAGACTTGGGTTTTGAATGGGAAACAGAGCAACATTGGGCTATCTTGGGACAATCAGGAGTTGGGCTCACCGCTTTTTTGGATACTATCCTCGGCAAGACCATGGTAACCTCAGGAATTATCCAAAGGCCATTTTCAAAAGAATACCAAAAACAAAAGTCAGAAGCCGGGGAAGTAAATTCGTTCAGGGATTTGATTGCTATCGTTTCACAGCAATATACTTTTAAGAACAAATCTAACCTTGGCAATTTTTACTATCAACAGCGCTTCAATTCGATGGAATCTGATGAAGCTTTGTCTGTTGAGGAATATCTGAAAAACATTGAAGTGAAGGTTTCCGGACCATGGGACCTACCAAGGGTAATTAGTTTTATGAATTTGGAGCATCTTAAAGATAAATCCATCATCAAACTTTCCAATGGAGAGACAAGAAGATTGACTTTTGCATCGGCGCTGATTAAGAATCCAAAGATGTTGTTGTTGGACCAACCATTGACAGGTTTGGACAAAGAAACCCGGGATGATTTTGGATCAATGCTTTCCGATATAATCGCCTCAGGGATACATGTCTTGATGAGTACCCGCCATAATGAGATTCCTTCTTGCATCACCCATGTGGCTCTTTTAGCTGATAAGGGTATCACCCGAATGATAAATGCCGGAGAAATAACAGAGAATCCCGGACTATCGAATTTTGAGAATGACATTGATCCTGAGTTTGTAAAAAAGCTTTTGAAAAGACAAACCGAAAACCCTTATCAGAAAATAGTGGAATTCAGAAATGTCTCAGTGATATACGGAGAAAACCTGATCCTTAACAAGGTGAATTGGACCATTCTACCCAATGAAAAGTGGGCACTCAAAGGTGAAAACGGCGCAGGGAAATCCACACTTCTAAGTTTGATTTTAGGTGAAAACCCCCAAGCCTATGCCAATGAAATATGGCTATTTGACCGGAAAAGGGGTTCAGGAGAAAGCATCTGGGATATCAAAAAGCAAATTGGATTTGTAGCTCCTGAACTTTCAAGGTTTTTTCCCTCCAACCAAACTTGTATCAAAGTGGTCCTCTCAGGGCTGTTTGATACGATGGGTCTATTCAAGAAAATTTCCCAGGAACAGGAAAAATTGGCAATGGATTGGCTGAAATTGTTTCACTTGGAAAAAATGGCCAACCGTTTGCTAAGCCAGGTGTCTCTAGAAAACCAAAGGTTTATATTGCTTGCCAGGGCTTTAATCAAAAACCCAAAATTATTGGTTTTGGATGAGGCCTCGCAGGGAATGGATGACATTCAAAGGATCAGATTCAGAGAAACTGTCGACCTGGTTTGCGGAATACTACCTGTTTCGTTGATTTATGTCAGTCACTACGAAGAAGATATCCCCAAGTGCGTAGATGAAATTTTTAGATTAAAAAAAGGGAAAACTGTTTTTTGACCTTTAAAGAAGGTCGATTGCTTCTGTCGGAACAGAAACAGTTTCTATAAATGTACCATCATCTCCAAGTCTGATACCGGTCAAGCAAACACCTTTGTAGGCGCCGGTGTCTATGTTCCAAGAATTAGATGCGGGGTTGAAACTTGGGATACCGTCCCACCTAGGGGTATGTCCGATGATTTGCAATTTACCTGTATTGATCAGTGGTTGTCTGTTCCAAAGTACCCCATTTGGATTATTTTGGTCATAGGGAATCCCAAGACCTGAGAAACCGGCATGGGTTACCTGGATATGGTCATTTTCCCAAATCATCGGAAGGTCTGTCAACCAAGTCGAATAATTGTCCGGATCTACTTCTGCTTCTTCAAATTGTTGAAGGGTTTTGTTCCCTCCGTTTGAAAGCCATATACCCTTTATGTCCTCACCTTGCATATAATTGATCATGAGTTGCTCGTGGTTACCTTTCAAGAAATGTGCTTCCTTTTTAAAATTCATCTGTAACTCGAAAGCCAGGTGGATGACTGAGGGTGACAAAGCCCCTCTATCTATCAAGTCACCCACCTGGATTAGGGTTTCAGATTTTGGATCCCAATAGTCCAAAAGATTCAAAAAGGTATTGAGACACCCATGTACATCACCAACAATAAAGATCCCCATATTCGTAGAAAGGTTAAAAACTCATCGCTTTCTTAAATTACAAAAAAAACAATAAATGATTCAATTATTTATTTGTTTCCATCGATATTTTTAATTATAATCACTTCATAATCAATTTAATATCGCCAAAACAATATTGGACAAAAGAAGTTTTAATCTGGTTAATTCTGTATAATTATCTTAAACCACATCTATGTCTCTTTAAACCATTTTAATTTCCTTAAGGTTGTTTGTTATGAAAAAATCATCATTAATTCTCTTCACTATTTCTTTGTTATTTTCTGCATGCTTGAGCCAAAAAGATTACATAGCAGAATCCGATTTTAATTATGCGGGAAATTTTAAAAAGTACAAAACTTTTGGTTTTGTAAACAACCCATTTCCTGATACAACATCCCATCATTTGGCTATTGAAAAGACTATCTCAAACAGGTTGGGTTCTCAGGGATTTAAGCTGCAAACAGATAAACCTGACATTCTTATAAACTACAAGGTTTTTACCGATGATGTGAAGTACCGTGGTTACGAACAGCCGGATTTTGATTATTGGGTCCAGAGAAGAAGCACAGAGCTTGAAATGACTGAAGAAGAGGAAAGAAAAAACCGCGAAAAAGATGAAAATTACGATCAGGTGAAATTTACCGAAAATAATGGCATGTTGGTCATCTTCGTGATTGACAATAAAAGAGGAAATACCATTTGGCAAGGATATACAGCAGCTAGTTTTGATTTTTATTCTCCGGAAGTCAACTCCGAACTGACCAAGGCGACTTACCGGGTTATGGACCAATTTAGGATATTGACAAGAAACTGATTGAGATCAATCAAGCCTGCCCTCTGCGTCAATTTTTCGAAGGAAGTAGAGGGCAGCTGCTTTTTGTGCAGATTCAAAGTCCTGAAAAGCACAGATTATTTTTTTGAATTTTTGATGGAACCTAATTTCATTCAAAGAAAGGGGTGAACCGAACAGGTAGAGTTGACAATTTTTGTTTTCAATTTTTGCCATCAGTTTATCAAGCATATCCATGTCCATCCCAAAATGATTCACCGGCTTGGCCGATGGTACAAAAACAGCTACTAAAAGATTGTCAAAGTCATTTAGTTTCTCCCAGTTTGAATCATTGACTGAAGCCAATCCAATAGATCTGGAAGGAATAACTTTGTCCAATTCGGAAAAGAAAGCATTTTCCTTGCCTTGAAAAAGGCATACTTTAGCAAAATTTGAATCTGATAAATCAAGAGAGGTTTGCGGATTTTGGTTGGAAATTTCGGTGATATATCGGAGAGATAATTTACCATTGAATTCCACATGGTTTGACCAATAAAATCCTACTTCTTCGGTATGGCTGGTAGTGTATAGGCCAAGTTTTTCTTTCAAGCTGGAAATTTTTTGAAAACTCTCTTCTATTTTTTCTTTAGATCCGAACTTTGAGATCATGTCTATCCCTTCTTCAACATTTTCCGAAAAACATAGCAAATCATTTCCTGCATCGAAAGCTTCCCATTCCAACTGTCCCGGTTCAGGAAAAAGATCAGAGACACTTTTCATATTCAATGCATCTGAGACGACGATTCCTTTGAAACCCATTTCATCCTTTAATAAATCAGTGATGATTTCTTTCGAAATGGAGGCGGGAATGCTTTTCCCATTGGAAAGTGCAGGGGCGGCAAGATGTCCGACCATGATCATGTCAATCCCTTCCTTGATTCCATTGGCAAAAGGATAAAGTTCCTCGGCCATCAATTCTTCTTTGGATTTATGGATGACAGGAAGTCCAAGGTGCGAATCGGTGTCTGTATCCCCATGTCCCGGGAAATGCTTGTAACAGGCGCCGATTCCGGCTTTCTCCATTCCTTTATACATTGCCAAGGCAAAGCGACTTACTTTCTCCTTGTTGGGTCCAAAAGACCTGTATCCGATCACCGGGTTTTTTGGATTGGTATTGATATCTGCAACAGGGGCAAAATTGAGGTGAAGTCCGGTTTGCTTGAGGTCTTTGCCTATTCTGTAACCTGTTTCCAAGACCAAATCCTCATGTTCGAGTGAAAGCGCTCCCAAAGTGATGGCATAGGGATATTGGGGCGTATTTTCTATCCTCATCGCCAACCCAAATTCTGCATCAATGCTCATCAAAAGAGGTTGTTTGGAAATAGATTGATATCGAGCAATTAAAGTGCGCAGTTTTTCGAGTGTGTTTTCATAACTCAGTTTCTCCTGTCTTTTCTCAAAATTGGCAGCGGCACTGTGGCGGCTATGGAAAAAAGTCAGGCCTCCGATATGGTGGTTTTTGATCAATGACTCGATTTTCAAATAATTTTCCTCGGTATCATGGATAAATGCCGCAGGCGAAAAAAGCTGCCCTATCTTTTCTTTTAAAGTCATTTTTGAGATAATTTCTAAATAATTCATCATTTTTCATTCTGAATTCACTCATCCTTCTTCTTCCCATATTCCTTCGGAAATTTTACATACCTGATCATCAGAATGCCAGGAATCGCAGCCGCAACTACCCAAAGGAAAAATCCCTCATAGCCCAACCATTCCTGCACAAAACCGCTTGCCATGCCGGGTAGCATCATTCCCAAGGCCATAAAACCCGTGGCGATGGCATAATGGGAGGTTTTGGAAGGGCCTTCTGAAACATAAATCAAATACATCATAAAAGCCGCAAACCCAAATCCATAACCCAACTGCTCCACGATAACCACGAACCCGGCCCAAAAAGCAGATTCGGGTTGGAAATAAGCCAAGAGATAATAAAAGAAGTTAGGAACGTTCAATGCCAAAATCATGGGTAACATCCATTTTCCCAAGCCATCTTTTGAAATGACAACTCCACCGATGATGCCACCAAGGGATAGTGCGATGATGCCAAAGGTTCCATAAATCAAACCCACATCCGTGGTGCTGAGACCCAGACCGCCTTCAGGACGGCTGTCCAAAAGGAAAGGAGAGGCCATTTTTACCAATTGGGATTCTCCCAAGCGGTAAAAAAGTATGAATGCCATTGCTGCCCAGATTTCTTTTTTCTGAAAAAAGGAGATGAAAACTTTCCCAAAGGTCAATTGGATCTCTTTTACATAAGCGCTGCTTTTTTCGATATTGGGAGTGGTCCAAAAGTTGATCAGATTCAAAATAAACATCAATCCGGCGACCATTACCATGGTAAGAGACCATGCTTTGGTATTGTCCCCATATTTGACTTCCAAGTATCCTGCTACAATGACAAACAATCCCTGCCCAGTCACCATTGCGACACGGTAAAAGGTACTTCTCAATCCAATGAAAAAAGATTGTTGGTCTTCTTTCAATGCCAAAAGGTAAAACCCATCTGAGGCGATGTCGTTTGTAGCAGAGGCAAATGAAGCCAACCAGAAAAATGCAAGGGATAGTACAAAGAATTGACTAGTCGGCAATGTAAGTCCAACACACAAAAAGGCAAAAGACAAAACCAATTGCATAGCCAAAAACCATTTGCGCTTAGTTCCATAAAGGTCGACAAATGGACTCCAAAGTGGTTTGATGACCCAAGGGAGATACAGGAAACTGGTGTAAAGACCAATATCAGAATTGTCTACTCCCAGCTTTTTATACATAATCACAGAGACCGTAATGATCAAAACATAGGGAATTCCTTCTGTCAGGTACAGTGGGGGAATCCAATACCATGGATTGTTTTTGATGGTTTTGCTCATGGTTTTTTCCGGATGAGGTTTTCGTATATGCTGATTTCCGAACCATCAATGATACTGGCACCTACGGTATTTTTATAGAAATCCGCAGGACCTACACCGCCGATGATGGCATAAGCGTATCCCATTTCTTTGAGGGATTGAAGGCTTTTGACCAAAAGAATCTTACCGATTCCTTTGTTTCTCATAGACTCCAAAGTACCGGTAGGACCAAAAAAATTCCTAGCCGTAGCTTCATAGCAGGCAAATCCCAAAATATCGTTTCCCTTTTGTGCAATCCAACAGTGGACAGGCAGATGGCTGAATGAGGCTTCTACTTCATTGGCCCAATAGATTCCAAAATGATCAAAAACCCAATCTCTTACAAATGATTTTTCGGGTGGGATTGGCTTTCTGAAAATAATTTTCTCTTGCGCCAATTGCCCTTCCTTTTCGGAAATATCCGGCAATTCCATCAAGCGGACGAGCATGTCTTTCATGGGATTTGTGTTATTGGGTTGGCCTGAATTTCAAAAACCTGTGGTTTTGATTCTTTTCCGAATCGGTCTAAAAAACTGATGGCAATATATTTTTGGCTGATTGAATTCAAGACTGGCAACAACATCCTGTTGCTTTCGTCAAGATAAATTCTTTGCAAAAAGACATTCTCCTGTCGCTTTTGTAAATCAGAGAGGGTCGGTGCTGTATAAATCAATGCAAACCGGAAATCAGGCTGTAAGGACTGCTCAAACTGAAACGCAAAGCCATCACCATGCGGAATGAGAATTGGGACTTGTCCAATGCTTTCATTTTCTTGATTTGTAAAGACATCTGGAGGCAAGGCAGCAAAGTGATAATGGTTTTTGTGCAGTAAATCAGCCACGTCTTTATTTTTTACAAACATGGATTTTGCACTGAAATAAGCGTTTCCGGATATGTTTGGAGTGATTTTGGAGAGCCCTACCTGATTGGAGATTTCCATTGGGTTGTCCCAAGCTTTATCAGCATTGTCTCTTACTTTATAAGGGCCGTTTCCAATGTATATTTTGGTATTATAGCTGTTTTTTGACCACCAATCAATCAGGATACGGTGAGAGGCAAGTTCATAATCCATACTCCAATACAATTGAGGGATGAGGTAGTCGATCCAGCCGTTTTTCATCCAGGTGATCACATCCGCATAGAGATCGTCATAATTGGTCTGACCTGCTCTTGTTTTGGATCCTGTTGGGTCTTTGTCGATGTTTCTCCAGACTCCAAATGGACTGATCCCAAACTGAACCCAAGGTTTATGGGCTTTGATGTTTTCATTAACTTCTTTGACCAAAAGGTTGACGTTTTCTCTTCGCCAATCATCCAGTTTTTGGCCAGGTTTGCCATACTTCTTAAAGGAAGCTGCATCATCAAACTTGACTTTTTCAACCTTATAAGGATAAAAATAATCGTCAAAATGGATCGCGTCGATGTTGTAGTTTTGGACTACTTCATTGATAATTTCCAATAAATGTGCCCTGACTTCAGGCAAGCCTGGATTGTAATAATATTTTGTAGCATATTTTATCATCCACTCAGGATGCTTTACAAAATCATGGCTAGGGCTTAGTTCTTCTGTATCCAAAGTCATCGTAGCCCGATAGGGGTTGAACCAGGCATGGAATTCCAATCCCCGCTTATGTGATTCCAATATCATCCAAGAGAGGGGATCTTCCAAAGTGTTTGGTTTTTGGCCTTGCTTTCCTGTCAGGTATTTGGACCAAGGGGAGTATTTGGAAGGGTAAAATGCATCACCTGCAGTCCTTACTTGGACAATGACGGCATTGAAGTTGAGTGATTTGTAATAATCAAGAAGTTTGATAAAATCCTCTTTTTGCTTGGAGTAAAGATCAGCGGGAGAGGTGGGCCAGTCAATATTTGCCACAGTCGCAATCCAAACTCCTCTGAATTCCCTCGGACTAGGTCCTAGGTCAACTTCCATGGGTTTGTAAAATGGAATCGGATTTGAAATACCTGAATTAGCTTCTTTCGGATGAGAGGTATCGTTGGTTGGTGGATTTGTTTTGTTTTCTGCAGTAGGCTTTGCTGTTTTGCAGGATTGCATCCCCATCATGGCAAATAGAATGATGGAAAGATAAAATATTCGGTATTTTTTCAAGTTAAATGGAGGGTTCATGCCTTGTTAAGGATTGCTTTTGAAATTCAGGTCCGCCAGTTTTTTTCTTAACTTTTTCATGAATTTTGGACCAGGATCCTGTTTTTGGGTCAGGTAGTTGGGGTCAGATTCTTTCCAAAGTGGTGTCCCCTGAAAAGCATAATATTCGTGGTGTCCTATAACATAGGTCAGTTTATATTTTTTGTTCAGATATCTGATCAAATCCGCATTGGCTTTGACCTGTGCTTTGGTCAAAGGAGCCTCCGGCCCTCCGATATTTTCAATACCGATTGCAGTATAATTTAGCCCAATGGTATGCCTGGCAAAAGTCGTATCGGGTAGCAACCTGAAAATAGTACCGTCCCTGTCTACCAAGAAATGGGCGGAAACATTGAGATTGCTTGCAGATGTCAGTTCCGGTCTACCCCCAAGATGAACTGGATTGAAAACATCAAAAGTCGATTCCAATGAATATACTGCTGTCCAATGTACCACAACCATTGTCGGTAGGATGGTGGCAGTTTCCTTTTCTATACCATGTCTGTTTTTTAGGTATTCGAGCGAAAGTCTTTCTCTTTCCTCATCAAAAATGATAGGTTTTTCAAATATCCTGAAAGTTTGGGCTTTTACTTCAGCAAGCAGGGTAGAAAGGAAAATCAATAAAATACTAACCACAAGACCTTTTCTATTCATGATTTTTGATTTAAGAGAATGGAAATCCGATTTTTACTCAAAATAAAGGAATTTATTCGTAGGTATCTTTCCAAATATCAAATCTTTGAACAGACTATACATTTTCTATAAAATAAAAAGCCCCAGCCTTCTGAGACCGGGGACTCGCATACGTAGGGAAAAATTTCAGCCTACCGAAATGGCTTTTTTGGGTTTTGTACTTTCAATGACCTTTTTTGGGAGGATTACATTCAAAATGCCATTGTCATATTTGGCATCGATTTTTTCATCCACCACATTTTCAGGAAGACTGAAAGAACGCCTGATGCTTGAATAGGAAAATTCTTTTTTGCGGTAGTTTTCCTTCTTCTCTTCTTTATCTTCTTCTTTTTCTGCGCTGATATTCAGTACTCCGTCTACTACTTCAACTTTAAAATCCTTTTTGTCAAAGCCCGGTGCAGAAAGTTCAAGTTTGAACTCTTTGTCATTTTCAATCACATTGGTGGATGGAATTTCCACTCCTTTTTCTGGAAGCCAGAATTTTTCATCCCAATTAAATGGGCTTTCTGCTCCAAAAAAATCCTGGACCAATTTTGGCCACGCATTTCCGTTTTGCTTAGTTAGTGATCCCATAGCTACTAGAATTTAGAGGTTTAATGGATTTATTTAACGATACCAATTAAAACCATCTAGTCAAAAAATCCAATGACAATAGTCACATTACCAACTGATTGTCATCAAAAAATGATAATTAAATAAGTTTTCTAATTATAAACTCAACACACCTAGCAGCAAGTCTTGCAGTACAGTTGTCATTATCAAAAGTTGGATTAAGTTCCACGATATCCATACTTAACAATTTTCCGGTTTTAGCCAAAAAATGAAATATTTTGAAAGCCAAATCAGGCGAAAATCCCATAGGTGCAGGTGCACTGACCGCCGGGGCATAAGCCGATGAAAAACCATCAAGATCAATACTGAGGTATATTTTGTTGACTTTCCTACAGAAATTATCGAGTGTTTGTGAGATGGCTTCCCAATTTCCCAAATTGAATTCTTCCATCTCCATCCACCTCACCTTGTGTTTCAAAGCAGTTTCAAAAAGGACTTTTGGATTGGATGATTGTTGGATACCGAGACATAAGTAATGGAAGTGGCTTTGGTATTCATTTGCCAACTGAAAAAAAGGAGAACCTGAATGACCTTTGCCAGCATTTAAATTTCTAAGGTCAAAGTGAGCGTCCAGATTGATAATGCCTAGTTTTTCTCCTTTTGGAATCAAGTAGTCAAAAATTCCTCTGCCATGGGCATATGCCAAGTCATGACCTCCACCCAATAATACCGGGAAATATCGGTTTGAAAGTAACCCCGTAACGGTTTTTGAAATCAGGGAATGACTCGATTCCATGTCTTCATTTTCTGTGATGACATCTCCAAAATCATATATTTTGGTATCTTTTTCTAAGTGAAAAGCCATAGGAGCCATCATTTTTCTGATAGATTCAGGACCTTTGGCTGCACCTGTTCTCCCCTGATTTCTTCGAACGCCTTCATCACCCGCATAACCAAGAAGTGCAATTCCTTTTTCGTTGCTTGGTTTGCTGAGTTCCAAATTATCCATACAGGTAACTGCCTGATACCAATATTGAATGGAATCCGAAGGACGTCCATTCCAGATTTGAGGGGGTGTAAGTTGGTGCAGGGGAGTCATTGATTAGGTGGAAATAAGGTAAACCAATTATGATTTGGCAAGATAAAGGTTGAACTCCAAGGCATTACCTGCTACAAACTCATCCACTTCCAAGTCTTCCATGATTTCATCATCAAACTCCATTTCGGTTTTTTCTACCTTTCCATCAGGATGGATGATGAGTTCAGTTCCGGTCCAATCCTCAGGATTGACCTTGACCAAAACTTGGTAATCGTCAAATACCCTTTTGAAATATTTTGGCATAGTACCCATGGCTTCAATTTTTTTATTCAAAATTACCGATAATTTTTATTCAATATCTTTTTGATAAGCAAAATGCATTTTTAACTTTGTCCCACTGAAAAAATGAAAACAACTCAAAACAAATATTGGTGGTGGCATGGAACTTCTAAAATGGAAGAACCAGTTGTTGTTGCCTAATTTTGTGTTTGTATAACATTTCGAAAGGGCTTACTGGTTTTTCCAGTAAGCCTTTTTTTATTCCCTAAACCTGACTCATGGAAAAATTTAAAATTAAAACCCATCATAAAAAGCGCTTGGCTGACACGATTACGCCGGTAAGCATTTACCTTCAGACCAGGGATAGGTTTGCCAATCCTATTCTCCTGGAAAGTTCTGATTACCATGGACAGGAAGATAGTTTTTCCTATATCTGCTTCAATCCCATAGCTTCATTTTCATTCAATTGCGGTCAGGTGAAAGAAACGCTTCCTTTTGGGGAAACCCTTACCTACCGAGTGGGTGAAGAAGTAAAGCTGATAGATGCTTTGAGAAATTTTTCAGGTAAGTTTCAGGATGACAACGGGAAACACAAGTTTATAAGCAACGGACTTTTTGGCTATATGCAATATGATACTTTGGCTTATTTTGAGGATATCAAGCTTGAGAATTCATCACCGGATTCCATACCGATGTTACACTATGCGGTATACCAAAACGTGATTGTCGTCGACCATTTCAAAAATGAAATGCACCTTTTCGAACATCAGGTAGAAGGTGCGGAGACTGAAAATCAGCTTCCAATTTTGGAAACGCTGCTTAATAACAAAAATATCCCGGCCTATTCATTCAGCTTGGTGGGTGAGGAGTCTTCCAATTATACTGATTCAGAATTTTTGGATATTCTCAAAAAAGGGCAGGAGCATTGCTTCCGTGGGGATGTGTTCCAAATTGTACTTTCAAGAAATTTCACCACACAGTTTAAAGGTGATGAATTCAATGTCTACCGTGCACTCCGCTCGGTAAATCCCTCTCCTTATCTCTTTTATTTTGACTATGGTTCCTATAAGGTTTTTGGGAGTTCACCGGAAGCCCAGATCGTCGTCAAAAACAACAAAGCCACGATTTATCCTATTGCAGGGACATTCAAACGGACAGGAAATGACATGGCTGATGCTGACCTGGCAAGAAAGCTATATGATGATCCAAAGGAAAATTCCGAGCATGTCATGCTAGTGGATTTGGCAAGGAATGACCTCAGCCGGTCCTCTGAAAAAGTGGAAGTGGAGGTTTTCAAAGAAATCCAATACTATTCCCACGTCATCCATTTGGTGTCCAAAGTGACCGGTATCCTTCCCGAAGGGACCAATCCTTTGCAATTGGTAGCTGATACTTTCCCGGCAGGGACACTTTCAGGGGCTCCAAAATACCGTGCGATGGAACTCATAGGTCAACTTGAAAACACTTCCCGTAAATTCTATGGAGGTGCTATAGGATTTCTTGGATTCAACGGAGATTTCAATCATGCCATTTTGATCAGATCATTTGTCTCCCAAAACAACCAGCTCAGATTCCAAGCCGGTGCCGGAGTCGTAGCCAAATCGTCCATTCCATCCGAACTTCAGGAAGTCGCCAACAAACTCGAAGCGCTGAGGGTTGCGCTAAAAGCGGCAGAAGCCATATAAAGGATTGGAAAATTGCAAAATTATAAAATTGTAAAATTTTGGTTTAAAAATGATTGATTAAATTCTTCAGGAAATGGGTAAAATTGAAAGATTTGAAGATTTGGGGATTTGGAAAAAGGGAGTTGAAATTGCTATTCAGGTTTATGAATTGGCGGATAAAGGAACTTTAGCAACCGATTACCGATCAAGAAGCCAAATAATAGCTGCTGCACTTTCCATTTCAAATAACATTGCAGAAGGTTTTGAATATAATAGTAACCGAGCATTTATGAAGTATTTGACCTATGCAAAAGGGTCGGCAGGGGAAGTCAGAAGTGAAGCTTACGTTCTTATGTTAACAAATAGGATTTCAAAAGAAGACTATGAGAGACTCTATCCCCAATTGGTAGAATTGTCCAAAGAGATAAAGGGTTTTATCAAATACCTTAGTGATTTTGAAAAGCATA
>NZ_CDSBKL010000001.1:0-41479 GCF_977115555.1 Aquiflexum sp. | reverse complement strand
CCTACCGTAATGTGATTCAGGATAAATCACTCCACCGTTGCCTTCACCACCGATCATGGCATTGGTTTCTTTCATTTTATTGACGACGTTGACTTCACCAACTGCGGCTGCATTGTATTGTCCTCCTCTTTTTTCGGTGACATCTCTCAAAGCACGTGTCGAACTCAGATTGGAAACAGTATTGCCCGGTGTCTGAGAAAGTACATAATCTGCCACAGCCACCAAAGTATATTCCTCACCAAATGGACTTCCGTCCTCATTCATAAAGCAAAGTCTGTCCACATCCGGATCCACCACGATACCAAGATCATATTTTCCCTTTTGAAGCTTGTCAGAAATGTCGCGGAGGTTTTCCGGAAGCGGTTCGGGATTATGCGGAAAATGTCCATCCGGTGTACAATACATTTCCTCAATATCTTCCACGCCGAGCGCCCTCAGTAATTTTGGTAGAGCAATGCCTCCAGTTGAATTCACGCAGTCTATGACGACTTTGAATTTTTTGGCAGCAATAGCCTCTTTGTCGACAAGTTTGAGACCGAGTACATGCTGTATATGACGGTCAATGTAATCATCGATTTGGATATATTTTCCAATTTTTTTGACTTCAGCAAAAGTGAAATTTTCCTTTTCCGCACTTTCCAAAATGGATTTTCCTTCTAAATCGGAAATGAATTCCCCTTTGTCATTGAGCAGTTTCAAGGCATTCCATTGGATGGGATTATGACTCGCGGTAAGGATGATACCTCCTCCGGCTTTTTCCAAAGGAACAGCCAACTCGACTGTTGGCGTGGTACTCAATCCCAAGTCAATTACATCAATTCCCAATCCCTGAAGCGTAGCCGCTACAAGCTTGGAAACCATTTCTCCAGAAATCCTTGCATCCCGACCGATGACGACCTTGGGGTTTTTGGTTTGGGCAATTACCCAGCTTCCGTAGGCGGAAGTAAATTTGACAACATCCAAAGGAGTCAATCCTTCACCAGGTTTGCCTCCGATGGTACCTCTGATACCGGAAATAGATTTGATTAACGCCACATTGAAGAGTTTTAAGTGCTAATTGAAAAATCCCGGTTATTCCGGGAGATGAAAAATTTTTATTTGAATTTGGCCAAAACCTTGTCCACTTCATTGTCAGGATTGCCGCAGGAACTGTTTGCATCTACTGTTTTTCCACAATAGCTGCAAGTCCCTCCATCTTTGTTAAGGTATGGGTTTTGTGAGGCACAGGTTCCTTTAAACTCACCGTTTTTTAGGAAAATAAGCCTTACAGACATCAATACAAAGAACAATGCCAAGAATCCCAAAGTCAAATACAAGGTTGCCATATCAATATAATTTGCGCAAATTTACGTAATACTTTGAAAACGTCCTCACTTTCCGATTAGTTTCCCACATATGTCTGATTTATCTCATAGAAAAGCCCAACTGGAATCTTTTGACAGACTTTTGACCATCATGGATGAGCTCCGCGAGCAATGCCCTTGGGATAGAAAACAGACCATAGAAAGCCTAAGGCACCTTACCATTGAAGAGACTTTTGAGTTATCAGACGCAATCCTTGAAAATAACCTAGAGGAAATCAAAAAGGAATTGGGGGATATTCTTTTGCATATTGTGTTTTATGCCAAAATAGGTGCAGAAAAAGAAGCCTTTGATATCGGGACGGTCATTGATAGTCTTTGTGAAAAACTGATCCGGCGTCACCCGCACATCTATGGTGATACCGTGGCCAAAGATGAGGAAACCGTCAAACAAAACTGGGAGAAAATCAAACTGAGTGAAAAAGGAAATACTTCCGTTCTAGGGGGTGTTCCAAAATCATTGCCGGCACTGATCAAAGCCATGCGAATTCAGGAAAAAGCCCGTGGAGTTGGTTTTGATTGGGAAGAAAAGCATCAGGTCTGGGAAAAAGTGGAAGAGGAAATGCAGGAATTCAAGGAAGAATTCAACACTTTGGATGGGCAGGAAATAGACAAATCAAAAGCTACAGGTGAATTTGGGGACTTGCTTTTTTCCCTGATCAACTATGCAAGGTTTATCGATATCAATCCTGAGGAAGCATTGGAACGGACCAACCTCAAGTTTATCAAACGCTTTCAATACCTCGAAACGGCCGCAAAAACTGCCGGAAGGAAAATCGAGGAGATGACCTTGGCAGAAATGGATGTGTATTGGGAAGAAGCCAAAAAGTTATGATTTCTATTTTCAGTTAGTTTCAAATTACTATTTCGAATGATTTCATTTTTTCCAAAAAGAAAACTCAAATGCCATAACGAAAGCGAAATAGTAAATCTCAGCCAAGCTTTTAGAGGTTGATAAATCCATCCAATTTTTTTAAGTACAGCAGTTTTTGAAACTAAATCGCCTGAACTTAACTAGATGCAATCGCCTTTTTTTGGAGGTGAAACACATCTCCTTATGTTCGAAATAAAATTTGGTATATTTGTCTTTTTTAACTTATTTCAATTGAAATTAAGATGTAAAAGCAACTGATTTTAAACTTAAAAAAACGCTTTCATCTTTAGTCTAAATTTCATTATTCATGAAATATTTTCGACTCATTTTACTTTTGGCTTTGATTTCTTTTACATTTTCCAACAAAGCCGGCGCACAGAAACTCCCTTTTACAGAATTGGACAGCATGATTCAATCCTCAATAGAAAAAGGAGAGTGGATTAGCGTTCTAGAACTTGCAAAAGCCCAAATCAAATCAGATGTAGACTGCGCAAAAGGTTATTATTATTCTGCGCTTGCTTTTTATAATCTTGGAAAATATAAAATGGCCAAACCATACATGACCCAATTGAGAAAAATGGATCTTATGGAATTTGAAACTCGAGTGGAAGATTTAAATTCCAAGTTGAATTCGGGCGAAAACCATAACCGCAAGGAGGATTTCTTTTTGAATTATGATTCCAAAAAGGATGAAAAACTATATGACAGGACCTTCCTTTCCTTTGTCTATGATCCAAAAATTCCTTTTGGAATTGCTTATGGAAGTATTAACCACCACGGGATAGCCACCTATTTTCTAATCAGGGCAAACTCTGAAATTTTTACCCAAACCGGAGAGATTACTGTTCGAAGCAATGGAAGCGTCTTTGGCAACCAAGGCAAAGATACAGAAGCCACCGGTATGATAAGGCGAGGAGCAGCTGAATTGCTCATGGGGATTACATGGAAAATTCACCAGCCGGTATGGATGTACTTTGGAGCCGGACTTAACCATTCCAGAGAATTTTGGGAAATAACTGTTTTTGAGGAAGACGGCAGTGTTTACGGTCAATTCTGGGCTAGAAATACCGAAGTAAACCTCAATCAAGCGGTTTTGGAAAGTGGAATTATTTTGGATTTTAAAGGTTTAAACCTTCGGGGAGGGACAAGTCTTGTGGGGTTTGATTTTTCAAAGATGCGGTACAATTTGGGAATAGGAGTTTCTTTCAAAAGGAAATAGGAAATCCTTTTACCCAAAAAATTTAAATAACTGTATATTCAACTTCAGGACAAAAAAATTCAGAGGTTGGAAAAAGGAATTCATAAGAAGTATTTGGAAGAAATAATAAAGGGAATAGAAAAAAACTTTTCTCTCTTTGTCAAAGACCAAAATCCAGAAGACCTGCATCGGATGCGGGTAGAGGTCAAAAAAGCAAATTCCTTGTTGAAGCTCCAGGTATTTGCTAAACCCAAAAGCAAAGTCATTCATTTTTTCCGCCCTATAAGAAAAATCTTTAAGCAGGCTGGATTGATCCGTGAAGCCAAATTAAATCTTGAAAACCTGGAATCTATTCAGGTACAGGATGAAAAAATAAAGCAACTTCTCCAAACCGAAGTTGATAGAGAAACCAAAAAATACCTCTTCAAGGCCAGGAAACTTGGCAATCAACTTGAAAAAAGCGGGGCGATAACTTTGAAAAAGATGAAGACGGTTCCAGACAAAAAAGTCCAGGCTTTTTGCAGATTTCATTTGCAAGTGGTCAGCAAAAATTTCAAAAGGAAGCTCTATGTCAACTACCTGCATGAAAGCCGAAAATCTCTAAAGCTTTTGATCCACATCCATGAAATCATGCCTGATACATCATTTGAAGCATTACAGATAAACTGGTCCTACTTTGATCAACTACAGGAAAAGATCGGAACCTGGCATGATTTTCACCGAACGGCCTATTGGATGAAAAAAAACAAAGCGAACAAAATCAGCCTCAAAACCATTCACTCAAGGCTCCAAGAACAGCTGGCAGAAATCAAGGAATTAAAAAAGGATTTTGAAATAAAAGCTTTGGATTTAAATGGGATTGGGGCTTCGCCGGAATGAGATTCCTTCATTTCCATCTTTATCCCTATTTTTGACAAAAAACACCATGTCAGACCTCAGCCTTCCCAAAGAATTCGAGTCCCGGATGAAATCCTATCTTGGCGAAAATGAATTCAGGGAATTTTCTAAGGCTTTGAAGAAAGATCCTCTGGTATCGGTTCGGATCAACCGGCATAAAACTGAAACCCAACCCGAAAACAGCAAACCGGTTCCTTGGAATGAGGATGGTTTCTTTTTAGAAGAAAGGCCCTCATTTACACTTGATCCACTTTTTCATGCCGGGTGCTACTATGTTCAGGAAGCTTCCTCCATGTTTATCCAACATATATTAAAGAGTATTGCAGCGCCGCAAAACGGAATTTTTCTAGACCTATCGGCGGCGCCGGGAGGCAAATCCACTTTATTAAGTAGCTATTTGGGAAAAAAAGGTTTTTTGGTAGCCAATGAGGTCATCAAATCCCGGGCTAATATTCTCAAAGAAAACATCATCAAATGGGGACTCGGCAACACCTTGGTCACCCAAAATGACCCGGAGCATTTTGAAGATTTGGAAGGTTTTTTTGATTTGGTTTTGGTGGACGCCCCATGTTCGGGGGAAGGGATGTTCCGCAAAGATCCAGATGCCATGTCAGAATGGTCTCCTGATCATGTTGCACTTTGCGCAGCAAGACAGGAAAGAATCATGGACAAAGCAAGTGCTTTTGTTAAAGGTGGCGGCTACCTGATTTACAGCACCTGTACATTCAATGAAAAGGAAAATGAGGAAATGGTCAGATTTATCGTTTCGGAGTATGATTATGAACCTGTGAAAATCCCTTTGGATCCCTCTTGGGGAATTGTGGAATCCGAAGTTCTGATAGACGAAGTCAGCTATTTCGGATATCGGTTTTTCCCCCACCGGGTGGAAGGAGAGGGCTTTTTTATCACTGTCATGAAAAGGCCGGAAGATGCCTTGGTACACGAACCGAAAAGAACCAAGGACTTCAAGCATCCTTACCTCAAACCCGTAGGAAAACAAGAAGCTGAAAAATTGATGGTTCAATTGGGGTTACCTGACTACAGTGGATTTTACAACCTCCAAGACAGTTATTTTTGGGTAAACAAAGATTTTCAGCAGCATTTTGAATACTTAGCCAGATTTTTGAATATCCGGTATTTTGGAGTTGAACTTGGGAAAATCAACAAGCAGCAGTTTATCCCCAACCATGAACTGGCAGTGAGTATACTTCCCAAAACAGGATTTTTGAAAGTAGACCTAGACCTCAAAGACGCATTGGATTACCTGAGAAAGGAGGATATTCCCATAAAGGATTTGCCAGAAGGTTGGGTTTTGGTGACATTTAAAAATACTCCTTTGGGATGGCTTAAAAATCTAGGCAACCGAACCAATAATTATTACCCCAAGGACTGGCGGATCAGGATGAGGTAATATATCAAAATAGCCCTCCTTTAATTTTATTAGGATTTTGGCTGGTATGAAATATTTTTAGAATAATGATTTCACTGTTGGTTACTTCATAAATTATTTTGTAGCTCCAAATAGTTCTTGACCGAAAATTCCCTTCTATTTCTTCAAGGAAAGGCTCTTTTGCAAATTTTTCCTCGAAGAGAGGTATATTTCTAACTACTTCTAAAATCCTGTTTTTTACCTTTTTTGCTTGAATTACAGAATCTTCTTTAATGAAAAAATATATATTCTTTAAATCTTCCTTTGCTGAAATATCCCACTTGATTGGGAGTTTTTTACCAGGATTCGGATTCATTTTCTATTTCCTCTTGATTAAAAAACTTTCCGGACTTTACCCTTTTTGAAGCTTCAAACAATTCTTTCCTGAGGTTATCGATAGTTAAGGCACTTCCGTTTGAAGCAACCCCAATAAATTCATCCTTGGAAGTAAATTTTTTATCTGAGTTGTCAAAAATTCTCCCAGATTTTATAGCTGCTTCTGATTTTTCAGCATTTTCAATCAATTGAATTCTAATTGCCTCCTCAATAGATTTGCTTTCCAAAAGTTCTTTAATACTTCGCAAAACCCTCAGGTCTGAAATCTCCTCCAACATTTCTTTCAATTCATTCTTAAGAATGTTTACCTCTTTCATAAGTCAATTTTTTTATCAATTTACAAATTATCCAATTTGTAGGAAATTATTCCCCCTCAAACTTGGACATGTCCACCACTTCATCTTCAAGATAATGTGGGTAGATTTTCAGGTGTTGCTTTTTGACTTCTTTTACTAGGGATTCCCTGAATGTCTCCACATTGGTACCATCTCCGGCGGCCATGAATACCGGTGCAATGCCATATTTCTTCTGGTAAGCAAGGGATAATTTTTCAAAATCCAGGTACTTACTTTCAGCCACCTCCAATTCTGTCATGTGCATCATCTCCTCTTCTGTAGGCATTTTTGGAACCAAATCAATTTTGTTGAACACCAAAAGGACCGGTTTGTCCCCTGCCCCGATTTCATTCAGGGTATTGTTAACTACATTGATATGGTCTTCAAAATTGGGATGGGAAAGATCCACCACATGGACCAAGAGGTCAGCTTCCCTGATTTCATCCAAGGTTGATTTGAAAGATTCGATCAAGTGGGTCGGCAGCTTCCTGATAAATCCGACAGTGTCTGAAAGAAGGAAAGGAATATTTTCATAAACGACCTTTCTGACGGTGGAGTCTACCGTGGCAAACAGTTTGTTTTCGGCCAAAATATCTGATTTGGTGATCAGGTTCATCAATGTGCTTTTGCCGACATTGGTATATCCGACCAATGCAACCCTTACGATTCCCTTTCTCCCTTTTCTTTGTGTGGCACTCTGTTTTTCAATTTCTTTCAGTTTTTCTTTGAGCAGGGTGATCTTATTTCTGATATCCCTTTTATCAGTTTCAATTTCTTTTTCACCCGCTCCACCCCTGGTTCCTGTGCCTCCCCGCTGTCGCTCAAGGTGAGTCCACATTCTGGTGAGTCTTGGTAGGAGGTACTGGAATCTTGCCAACTCCACCTGGGTTTTGGCTTGTGCTGTTTGGGCTCTGTTGAGAAAAATATCCAAGATCAATAATGAACGGTCATAAACTTTGACCTTAAGTTCATTTTCCAGATTCCTCATCTGCGAAGGAGAAAGGTCATCGTCAAAGATGACCATGTCCACTTCAAAATGTGTCACGTAGGCTTTTATTTCTTCCAATTTCCCTGTGCCTACAAAGGTCCGCACGTCAGGTCTCTCAAGCCTCTGGGTAAATTTATATACGGTCTTTGCGCCGAGAGTCTCTGTCAGGAATGCGAGTTCTTCCAGATATTCATGTACCTGCTGCTCGGTTTGACCCTGACGGATAAGGGCCACCATGACGGCCGTTTCCTGAATAGGAGCCGTTTCAAACAATTTTTGAAATTTTCTGGAAATTTTACTCATATATTTTGGCTATCTAATGGAAAAAGGGAAGCAGACCGGAAATAGTTCCAAACAGGAATGTCTTACAAATTTAACATCCTAAGGACAATAAGCCTTATATTTGGAACATAAAAACCCCTTATTTGCGTTTTGGATATAATTCACCCAAAATGATTCCGGTTTTGGGGTTTTTCCAAATCAATTTCCGGAGTCTTGTAAAAAAATAACCAGAACACCTGCATAGAATGAAAGTAACAGCAACGCCCATCGAGGGACTTTTTGAAATACATCCTGTCATATTTAAAGATGATCGCGGTTATTTTTTTGAATCATTCAGAAAGGAAGCCCTTCTGACTCAAGGAATCGATAAGGATTGGATTCAGGAAAACCAATCTTTCTCCAAAGCCGGCACTATCCGTGGACTTCATTTCCAAAATGATCCGCATGCTCAGGCCAAATTGGTAAAAGTCATCAGTGGGAAAGTTCTAGATGTGGCGGTAGATCTCAGAAAAGGATCAAAAAGCTACGGAAAGGTATTCTGCAAAATTTTGGATGACCAAAACCACCACATGCTGTATGTTCCAGAAGGATTCGCCCATGGGTTTTCGGTTTTGGAGGATGCGGTTTTTTCCTATAAATGTTCCAACTATTACAACAAAGCAAGTGAAGGTGGAGTAATATGGAATGACCCGGTACTAAATATTGATTGGCAGGTGGATTTACCAATAATTTCTGCCAAAGACCAAATTCTTCCATCGTTTGAAGAATTTACAGAATTGACCAAAGGAGGACTATAATGGGATTATTTGATTTTTTGAAAGGTAAGACAAAAGACAAAACACCTGATAGACTCGATCTGGGCTGGCTGAAAGCTGACATGCATTCCCACCTGATTCCGGGAATCGATGATGGATCCAAGTCCGTCCAAGAATCCTTGGAGATGATCTCAAGGTTAAAAGATTTTGGCATCAACAAAATCGTGACCACCCCTCACATCATGTCGGAATTTTATAAAAATACACCTGAAATCATTCTTGGGGGATTGGAAAAAGTAAAGGAGGCCTTAAAAACCGAATCCATAGAAATTGAAATCAATGCTGCAGCCGAATATTACCTGGATGAGTTTTTTCTCGAAAAAGTAAGAAATGGCGAAAAACTGCTGACGCTTTACAAAAACCATGTATTGGTAGAGACGGGTTTTGTATCAAAACCTATGATGCTTGTCGAGATATTTTTTGAAATGGAAATGAACGGTTACAAACCCATATTGGCACATCCTGAGCGCTATCAATACCTTGCACAAGACAAAAAATTGCTTCATGAACTGATCGATCGGGATATATATTTTCAGCTGAATCTTTTGTCTCTCACAGGTTTTTATTCAAGGAATGTGCAGGCTTTTGCGGAATTACTGGTAAAAGAAGGAAGAATCAAATATCTGGGAACAGATACCCACAACCACCGCTATCTCGACGCTTTGGAGACCTTACCTCAGAGTAAATATTTCGACAAAATCCAGGAAATTCCTTTATTCAATACCCTCATATGAAAATTCTGATCACAGGAGCTACCGGACTTTTTGGAAGTTACCTTTCCAAAAAATTTATGGAGGAGGGGGAAATCCTAGCCTTAAAAAGAGAGCACCGGTCTAAAGGCCTATTGGAAAATTCCGATTCTGGGATCACGTGGGTGGAGGGAGATATCCTGGACCCACTTTCTCTGGAAGAAGCAATGGAAAATGTGGACATGGTTATTCATTCAGCAGGGATGGTTTCCTTCAATCCTGGGGATGAAATAAAACTGCGGTCAATCAATGTGACAGGTACAGCCAACGTCGTGAATGCCATGCTTGCAAAAGGGGTAAAAAAACTGATACATATCAGCTCGGTTTCCGCCCTAGGAAGAACAGCCGAAGCCAAAGTTTCTGACGAAAATACCCCTTGGGTGGAATCCAAGCTTAACACACCTTATGCCATCTCCAAGTACCAGGCCGAACTGGAAGTTTGGCGGGGAGTACAGGAAGGTCTGGACGCTTTGGTAATCTTACCAACGATCATTCTGGGGAAAGTCAGTGATGACAGAAGCAGTACACAGATTTACCATTATGTCCTGGAGGAAAGCAAATTCTATCCTGCCGGTTCAGTCAATTTTATTGATATCCGGGATGCAGTAGAGATCACCCATCAACTCTATAAAAAAAATCTTTGGGGAGAAAAATTTATTCTCAACAACAGTGCTGTTCTGTACCAACATTTTTTTGAAACCATGGCAAAAGTTTTTGGGAAAAAAGCACCTTCCAAAAAAGTCAGCCCCGTTCAGATCAAGCTTGCCATTTTTTTTATTTGGATCGGAAGATCGCTTGGACTGACCAAAAACCCCCTCAATAAGCAGACAGCTATGCTTTCGCAACTGTCTATCACTATGGACAACCATAAGGTTCAGCAAGAAATTCACTTCAAATACCGCACTTTGGAGGACAGTTTCAAATGGGCCTTGTCGAACGAAAAATAAGATAGGGACGTTTATTGATTTGAAAATTCAAAATCTACTCTAGGGGAATTTAGCAAGTATTGCCAACTTCTATAAAAAAATAATCAAAGAGGGATTTTGTACCAAAAAAAAATTTGGTATCTTAAGTAAACTATTAAAAGAAACAGATGACCGGAGATTTTGATAATGATTGGGAAGAGGACAAAGAACTTGTAGAACGGTTTGAAAATTCACTTAAGTCCAATTTGGAGCTTTATTTTGAAGAAGAGGAATTAGAAAACATAGTCCGGTTTTATTTTGATCAACAGAAATATGTGAAGGCTCTAAAAGCATCCGCCCATGCTTTGGAAAAATTCCCATTCAGCGTAGAAATCAAGCTGCTGAAAGCCCAGTGCCTGATATTCAACGATGAACTGGAAGAAGGATTGGAGATACTTGAAAACCTTAACAACCTTTCTCCAAACAATGAAGACATTGTCTTGGCCCTCAGTCAGGCCCTGATGATCAACAGCAATATCAAGGAAGCCATCGAATTGTTGGAGAATTTTTTACCCCTTGCCGAGGACAAAGCGGAGGTGTATTATACCCTTGGTAACCTTTACAAAGCCAATGAAAATAATGCGAAAGCCACTTTCTACTACAAAGAATGTGTGAAAATCAGGATCAACCATGAGGATGCTTTGTTCCAATTGGCAATGATCACTGAAGAAGAAGGTTCTTTTGATGAAATCCTGGATTTCTACCAAGACTTCATTGATCAGGATCCATACAGTGCCGGTGCGTGGTACAATTTGGGTGTGGTTTATAACAGGCTTGGAAGGTTTGAGGAAGCGATTCAGGCTTATGACTATGCCCTGATCATAGACGATGCCTTCGCTTCTGCGTATTTCAATCTGGGCAATGCCTACATGAATACCAATCAATTTGAACTTGCGCTTGAAGCCTATCAAAACACGATCAATTGTGAAGGTGCAAATGCTGAAAACTGCTGCTATCTGGGTGCCGCTTATGAAAAACTAGATCAGATAGACCTTGCTTTCAAAAATTTCAAGAAATCTGCCAAACTGGATCCTGAATATGACGATGCATGGTTTGGATTGGGCATGTGTATGCTCAAAAAAGAAAAATTCTTTGAAGCAATACATTATTTCAAAAAAGCCATCAAGCTTACCAAAGAAAATGCAACTTATTGGGTAGGATTGGCAGATGCAGAATATAATCTAGGCAACCTTCAGGCAAGCTCCGAGGCCTATGAAGAAGCCATTATCCTCGAACCGGGAATTATTGAAACTTACGTCAATCTATCAATTATTTATTTTGACCAAAACAGGTTTGAGGAAGCAGAAGATGTGATCAAAGAAGGAATTGAAGAACTGCCGGAAGAGGCAGAACTATATTACCGACTTGTAGTCTATCTGCTTAAATCAGCTAAATACAAGGAAGCCTTTTCATATTTAGAAAATGCATTAACTTTGGACTTTGGGAGACACACATTGTTGTACGATCTGATGCCTGAAATCAAACATCAAAAGGCTATTTTCAAAATCATCTCCCAATACAAGGATGCCGATACATCATCCGATCTAAATAAATAATTACCTGAAATTCGAACTTAATGAATTACGTTCTGAAGAATCTGCCTGTACGAACCGAAAAACCACGTACTACAGGGTTTACTATGGTTATGGACAAAGGCATGGGCATCAGGGAAGTCGAAAACTTCGTTGAAGCAAACAGTGAATTCGTTGACATAGTCAAATTAGGATGGGCGACCTCCTACCTCACAAAGAATCTTGCACAAAAAATCCAGATCTATAAGGACGCAGGAATTCCTGTGTATCTGGGAGGAACCTTGTTCGAGGCATTTGTCATCAGAGGTCAATTTGAAGATTATAGGAGGGTTTTGGAAAAATTTGACCTGACCTTTGCAGAGGTTTCTGACGGATCCATCAGTCTCAACCACGATAAAAAATGTGAATACATCCAGATCCTTTCCAAAGATGTCACAGTCTTGTCCGAAGTCGGATCAAAAGATGCTGCCAAAATCATCCCTCCATACAAATGGATCGATCAGATGCAGAGTGAACTTGATGCAGGTTCCTGGAAAGTCATCGGTGAGGCTAGAGAAGGGGGAAATGTGGGATTGTTCAGAGACTCCGGTGAAGTGAGACAGGGACTTGTAGAAGAAATCCTAACCAAAATCCCCGAAGACAGGATTATTTGGGAAGCTCCCCAAAAAGAGCAGCAGGTTTGGTTTGTGAAACTACTAGGAGCCAATGTCAATTTGGGCAATATTGCTCCAAATGAACTTATTCCACTTGAAACAATCAGGTTGGGACTAAGAGGCGATACATTTGACCATTTCTTGGGCGCACACCTTATGTAATATTATTTTTGGACTGCCCTACTGAAGGGGCAGTTCTTTTTTTTGATCCACAATGAACTATCTCAAAGATTACATTTTAACCTTCCTCAAGGGAATGTCAATGGGTGCGGCTGATGTCGTACCTGGTGTTTCGGGAGGGTCCATCGCGTTGATTGCCGGCATTTACCAAAAACTACTGGACAGCATCAAGTCCATAGATAAAACGGCCCTCGGATTTCTCCTAAAATTTGAATTAAAGGAACTTTGGAACCATATCAATGGGAGTTTCCTAATTACCCTTTTTGCAGGAATCCTGACAAGTATTTTCTCTTTGTCCAAGGTGATTACCTACTTGATGGATAACCATCCGATTCCTCTATGGTCGTTTTTTTGTGGGCTGATTATCATATCTGCGGTGATCATCCTCAGAGATATCAAAAGATGGAATTTCGGGGTAATCTTGTCACTCCTTATAGGAACTGTAGCTGCCTATTGGGTTACAGGATTGCCTCCCACGACTACTCCGGATACACTTTGGTTTACTTTTGTAGCAGGAGCCATTGCTATCTGTGCCATGATTTTGCCAGGTATCTCGGGAAGCTTTCTGTTACTGGTAATGGGCCAATATGAACGAATCATCGGGGCTGTCAATGACAGAGACCTCCTCACCATTGGATTGTTTGGAGCAGGTTGTATCGTCGGATTGCTATCATTTAGCAGGTTGATATCTTGGTTGTTGAAGAATTATCATTCGATCACCATAGCTGTTCTCTCAGGTTTTATGCTTGGGTCCCTAAACAAAATCTGGCCATGGAAGGAAGTACTTTCCTATCGGATGTCTTCTAGCGGCGTTCAGAAGCCTTTTATCACTGAAAACCTGATGCCCCAGAATTATCTGGAAATAACAGGTCAAGAACCGATGATGCTTTATGCCGTTTTGGCTTTTTCTTTTGGCATTTTGTTGGTCTTGGGAATAGAAAGAACCGCTTATTACCTGAAAAGAGGATGAGAAAATTTGGATTGATAGGCTACCCATTGACCCACTCCTTTTCGAAGAAGTATTTTGCTTCAAAATTCGAAAAGGAAGGCATTGCTGACTGTCAATACGATTTATATGAAATCCCTGATATTTCCCTTTTCCCAAATATCCTAGTTGAAAATCCTGGATTGGAAGGAATCAATGTCACGATTCCCTACAAGGAAAAAGTCATTCCTTTTCTAGATGAACTTGATCCTGCCTGCCAAAAAATAGGCGCTGTCAATTGCATCAAAATTCAAGAAGGAAAACTCAAGGGTTACAATACCGACTACATTGGATTCAGGCAATCTTTGGAGGTTTTTCTTGGTATTGACAAGCCAAAAGCCTTGGTTTTGGGAACCGGCGGCGCGTCCAAAGCGGTAATTCAGGCCCTCACAGATATGGGCATTGACTTCCTCATGGTTTCTAGAAATTCTTCTGAAAATCCCGGATGGATCACTTATGAAGATTTGGCAGGGAATCCCAAAATACTGGAATCCCACCACCTTATTATCAATACAACTCCGGTAGGCACTTTTCCAAAAACTGAAGAAATGCCTGAAATCAACCCCAAATACATTACAGGAATGCACAAAGTCTATGACTTGGTGTATAATCCTGAAAAAACTTTTTTGATGCGCTCCCTCGAGGCGCGCGGTGCATTGGTAAAAAATGGATTGGAAATGCTCCAACTCCAGGCCGAAGCAGCCTGGAAAATCTGGAATTAATTTCTTTTCACATTTAACGTTCATTACCATGTACTGGAAAAAACAATCACACGAACAAATCAAAGAAACCATATTCAATGCCCTGTCCCAAAATCTGGATTACAGAGGCGATCATCCCATCCTTGGAATTCCCGGAACCTATCTGGATACCGCTGAGTTTTATCCCGATGCGCCTTTTCTAAAAGACGCACCCTACATGTCCGCTATGGTACGAAATCCAAACCACATCGGAGTCCATACTTTGAGCGACAAATCCGTTTTGGAGATATTTGAGGGAACCCAGAAAATCGAAAAAGACCTGATCCGCTTGGTGGCAGAAGAAATCCTCAACGGTGACCCTAACCAACAAGACGGATACGTGGCCACAGGTGGCACTGAGGCCAATATCCAGGCCATGTGGATCTACAGAAATTTTTTCCAAAAAGAATATGATGCACGTCTTGGTGAAATCGGCTTGGTTTATTCCCAAGACTCTCATTATTCTATGCCAAAGGGTGCGAATCTACTCAATCTTACAAACATCATCTTAGATGTGGATCCGGAGAGCAGAATGATCACCATGGAATCTCTGGAATCCAAAGTAAATGCAGCTATTAAAGATGGAATCAAATATTTTATCGTCATCGCCAATTTGTCCACAACCATGTTTGGCTCCGTGGATGACATAGACATGCTGGGCGAATACTTTACAAACCTGAATGTACCTTTCAAAATCCATGTGGATGCAGCTTATGGAGGGTTTATTTACCCTTTCACAAATCCGATGAGCAGGTTTACTTTCCAGAATCCTTACATGAATTCCATTACAGCAGATGGACACAAAATGCTTCAGACACCCTACGGAACAGGGCTTTTCCTGATCCGAAAAGGATTTTTTGACTATGTCAAAACAGAAGAAGCACAATACATCCCGGGCAAGGATTATACCGTCAGCGGAAGCCGGTCCGGAGCCAATGCCATCTCCATGTGGATGATCCTACAGATTCACGGATCGGAAGGATGGAAATATAAAATGGAAACTCTTTGTGACCACACTGAGCGCATTTGTAAGCGTTTGGATAGGATGGGAGTAGGATATTTCAGAAATCAATACCTAAATATCATCGCGATCAAGGCAAAATACGTTTCAAAGGAACTCTCTGAGAAATACTACCTCGTAGCCAATTCATACGAATTTGAGCCTGAATGGTACAAAATCGTGGTAATGCCACATGTCAAGCCGGGTACTATTGACAACTTTCTGATGGAACTCGAAGGAGAACTCCAATCGAATCTGAGAAAGTAAAGTCAGATTCAAGAAAACCACTCCCTCTTAATAAGTGGGAAATAAAGACCATAAATAGGCAAATAATTGTAATTTTGTTATGAATATCATCAAAGAAGTCTAAAAAAATCACCAACAAAAAAAAAGATAACTATGACATTTCTAAAAAAATTTAAATCCAGGACACTAATGGTATTGGCCTTTGGTTTCCTTTTTGCAGCATCTGTTAGTTCTTGCGGAGGAAAAAAAGAAACCGAAGAGTCAACCGAACAAGTAGAAAGTGCAGAGCACCCTGCAGAAGGAGCGGAGCACCCAACTGATGGTGCGGAGCATCCAAGCGATTCCTCTTCAGAGCACCCTGCAGATACCACTGCAACAAATTAATTTGCCTCAGAACATTTTTTTCCTGAAAAGTGTCTGAAAACCGGATTTCAAGATCTGGATTTTCAGACACTTCTTTTTTTTGAGATACTATAAAAAAGGTTGTTCAGCGGGACATCAATTTCTTTTTTTCTCCTGCTGATTTCTCAGACCTATTCCGTTTTTCTGTTGAACGAAAAAATGGTTTCAGGAAAGGCCGGTTCCCCATTAATCTCCATGATCGGATAGGCCATAAAATTGATAGGACCTCCTGTCGGTCCCGGACTGACTTTCAGGTCACGGCCCTGACTGAATTCAATCCTATTGGCAGGATGTCTCCCAAAATAATAAGTAGCAAGCGCTGTATACTTGTTGCCCTCGCTGATATCTACCGGCCACCATTTGCCCTCTGCATAGAATTCGGCCCAACAATGATACCCGTCAATCCCCCCTTCATTCCTGTCAGAAGGGATCGAGGCTCCAATGGAAAACCTCGCAGGAATATCAATGGACCTTGCCAGAGATATGAAAAATGAATGGAATTCAGTACAATTTCCTGTCTTGGAATCACATGCATAATTGGAATCCCCGCGGCCGTATTTACCAAACTTCATGTACCGCATGTTATCTATGATATAATCGTAGAGCGCTCTTGCCTGCACCAACTTATTGTCGTTTTCTTTTCCTTTGATGGCTTCTTTGGCTATTTCTTCAAACCTTCCCCCGATCGGCATCAAAAGATTTGGCTCTAGGTATTTCTTATCGACAGGATTCATGGCATCATAAGGACCTTTTTCTTTCCGGGCCACCTGATAGGTAATGTCGATTTCCTTACCGCTATCCTCCGGCCCGAGTTCGAGGTAAAGAATCGTGTTGTCAAAATCCTGTTCTTTCAACATTTGATGTTTCCCCGGGAGGTTCATTCTGGTCACTTCTACATTTTGGAAGCTGTCACTTTTGGCAATGGGAATCCACATTTTGGCAGATCCGTCAATCTTGGGTAATTTGGAATAATAGTGAAAATCAAATTCATCCTGTCCTTCGACGACGCCAAGCAAATCTGTGGATGCGGTTTCAACTGGGACACGGCGCCAGGTTTTGTCCACGACTTGCTTCCAAGTGTAGAAAGGTTTTCCATTCAGTTTGTGTAAGGACGTTTCGGTTACCTTCATGTTACCGGGTTCTCCTTCCATAAAAAAATCCACATCATAGACGTCACCTTTTTCATCAGCCAAATCCACACAGGCAAAATGCTTATTTGGGCCAAGGTTAGAAAGGTATTCTGTGTGAACACGGACGAGCTTCAACCGGAAATTTCCTCTTTCGTCATTGACTTGAAAATAGCCGTCTCCAGTCGCTGTTTCACTTTCAATATAGGCTTTGATCCCAGTTTCGATTTCAGCAATTGAGACTTTTTTAACCTTTTCCTCTTCCTTGCTTTCTTCCTTTGCTTCCCGTCCTGATTGGCATGATGCCGCTAAGAGGAGTGTTCCTATTAAAATGGTGAGTTGGTATCTCATCTTTGGGCTTGGTATTTTTGATTTGTTAATCAGGTTATGAATTTTTGGCAAACCGTCATTTATCTTCTCCAAATATACAATTTATCTAAAGATGGGGATTCCAAAAAAATATCTTAAAATCAAACAGTCACCATGGCGGTATTTTAAAGTATCTTTTTATCCATTGGAATAATCACCTGTAAAAATGAATGGAATGTTTTTTAAATTGTATGAATGTAATTCCAAATTTATTTAGCCCACTATGGCAAATACCATCTACTTCCTTTTTCTGTTCATTTCTCTGAACTTGGGCTATATACCGGAAAACATTTTGTCAGAGAAGGAATTATCCTCTGCAAGACCCAAAGTCTCTTTTACTTTCGACGATGGTTCAACCCGTGACTTGCCCAATTATTCATTGGAAGAATGGAACGGAATGATCCTCGCTAGTCTGAGAAAGCATGAGGCCAAAGCGGTCCTTTTTGCCACCGTCGGACCTCTTCAAAATGAAAAAGGAAAATACGTACTTTCCTCTTGGGACAAAGCAGGCCACAAGATCGCAAACCATACCTACACCCATCCAAGGTTCAGCGATCCAAAGACAACTTTGGAAATGTTTAAAACTGAGCTTCTCCGCAATGACAGCGTGATCCGCTACTACCCAAATTTTTACCAGTACTTCAGGTTTCCTTATCTCAAAGAAGGAGAAACCCAAGAGAAAGTGGAAGGATTTAGGGCCTTTATGAAAGAAAAGGGTTATAAAAACGGCCACGTCACCATAGACGCTTCTGATTGGTATATCGCCTCAAGATTAGTGGATAGGCTCAAAGAAAACCCACAGGCTGATGTAAGTGGATTCAGGGATTTTTATATTGAGCACATGTACGACAGGGCAGTTTTTTATGATGGCTTGGCAGAGGAACTGACAGGAAGAAAGATAAAACATACCATCCTTTTGCACCACAACTTGGCGTCAGCGATGTTCCTCGATGACCTGATCGCCTATTTTAAGGAAAAAGGATGGGAAATCATCGATGCGGATGAGGCATTCAAAGACCCGATTTTCAATGAAGTCCCAACTGTGGTTCCGGCAGGAGAAAGTCTGATTTGGGCTCTTGCCAAGCAAAGCGGAAAGTACGACAAAGACCTTCGCTATCCCGCGGAAAACGGCGATTACCTTAAGGCTAAAATGGATAGTCTGGGATTATAAGCCCTGCCAGAAACCCCAATGAAAAAAAGATCTATTTTCTAATTTAAAGTCGAGATTGACCTCACCTATGAATTCTAAACACATTTCTCCCAAGATCTTGCGCATAATCCTTTACCTTGGAATAGTGGCGGTAATCCTAGGTGCCGCAGATCCTTTGGAAGGATCTATTGCCATAGTGGTTGGAAGTGTTTTGATAAGCTTTTCTACTTTTTTGAGTAAGGACAGCCAATGGAAAAAATTCCTTTGGGCCACTTTCATGATCCTGATCGGGGTGATTTATATGTTTTATGTCTCCTCATTGGGTGGTTTTGGAGGCACTTCATCCAGGTCTTGGTGGTGGGCTTTTCCGATTCTTCCTTATCCGGTTGGTTGGTTTTGGATTATTGTTTTATTGTTGAAGCGAAGTTTCAATAAAACCTCACAAACAAGGGATAAAAAATCATCTCCAAATCCTTTGCCTTAGTCAAGCTCTAAATAGCTTTCATTTTGTATTTTTAATCCTTCGGATCAACCTTAACAACCTAGAATGAAAGACCTTGATTCCATCGTTTCCGGATTTTTGAATTCTACGCTTCCCAAAGAGGAGTGGACCCACGAAACTCATCTGTCTGTGGCAGCTTGGCATATCAAAAAATTTGGTTTTTATGAGGCCGTTTACAGATTGAGGACGGGTATTATTTCATTGAACCGATTTCATGGTACTCCCAATACCAAGGACTCCGGCTACCACGAGACTTTGACGGTTTTTTGGGCTAAAATAATCTACCTCCATCAAGAAATCAGTAATAAGAATTTTCTTCCTGACCTTGTCAGGGAATTAATTGACAGCCCTTTGGCTTCCAGAGAACTGCCCTTTGTTTTTTATAGAAAAGAAGAAATCCTTGGCACAAGGTTTAGAAGCATGTACGCTGAACCTACCTTGAGGAAGTTGGATACACATGCCATTAGGTTGATTTTAGGAGAATCTGGAGTTTGACTTTGGTATATAGTTAACCCCATAAAAGGGGGTCAAATATTTCTTTTTTGGAAAAGGAATTGAACTCAAATTTGAATAGGAAAACCAATATTTTTAAATTGAAACCTTGATTTCATTCTTTTAGATTTAAATTAAAAAAGCCATCATGGAAAATTACGAAACACTATCACAAGCGATAAACGGGCTGAAAAGCCAAGGATATACCGAGGATTTCAATCTCAAGGAATTTTGTATTGAATGTCGTGGGGGTGAATTCCGCATATTACATGATGAATTCCAAATAGATAAAGTTTATCGGTTTGAGGGAAATTCTGATCCTGATGACCAATCGGTACTGTATGCTGTATCTTCCGATAAATTTCACTTGAAAGGGATTTTGGTAAATGGCTATGGTATATACTCAGATCCCCTGACAGATGATATGCTTAAAAAATTGAGTTATGATCCTGATTTAAGGGATTGAATTCAAAATTGACTTTGTGAAATCTTTTTTTCATTTCCACAAATTTCCCAGGTTGCCTTTATTATGGAACATAGGAATTTCCCTTTTTGAAAATAACCATTCCTCTCTGAGTATTTTTCCCTCTGAAATCAAAAAAGCGACAGGTAGGACCCGCCGCTTTTTCCAGTAGTTATAACTTTCATTTTAAACTTTCTTTACATTTTAGCTGAGTAGTTTGGGGCTTCTCTTGTGATGCTTACATCATGAGGATGTGATTCCTTGACACCCGCAGCAGTGATTTTTACAAACTTGCCATTCTTCTGAAGGTCTTCTACAGTTGCTGTACCACAGTAGCCCATTCCTGCTTGAAGCCCGCCTACCAATTGGTATAAAACTTCTGAAACCAATCCTTTGTAAGCGACTCTTCCCACGATTCCTTCTGGAACAAGCTTCTTGATATTGTCTTCAGCATCCTGAAAATATCGGTCTTTGGAGCCGGATTCCATGGCTTCCAGAGAACCCATCCCTCTGTATGTTTTGAATTTTCTTCCTTCATAAATCAACATTTCACCCGGAGCTTCCTCTGTTCCTGCAAGCAAAGATCCGATCATTATTGATCCTGCTCCTGCCGCAATGGCTTTGACCAAGTCGCCGGAATACCGAATCCCACCGTCTGCAATGACTGGAACGTTTCTTCCTTTCAGCGCTTCTGCACATTCAAAAACTGCCGAAAGCTGTGGAACACCGACACCTGCTATCACCCTTGTAGTACAAATACTTCCAGGTCCAACTCCCACTTTGACGGCATCTGCACCTGCATCAGCAAGTGCTATTGCAGCTTCCGGAGTGGCAATATTGCCTACTATGACTTCCAGATCAGGAAAAGTATCTTTGATTCTCCGGCAGGTATCCATGACACCTTTGGAATGTCCGTGGGCTGTATCGATAGAGACCACATCCACTCCGGCATTTCTTAAAGCTTCCACCCTTTCTACAATATCAGCGGTTACTCCGATCGCTGCACCGACACGCAGTCTTCCAAATTCATCCTTACAGGCAAAAGGTTTATCCCTTCTTTTGAGGATATCCTTGTAAGTAATCAGACCTGTCAATTTGCCTTCCTCATCCACTATGGGGAGTTTTTCGATTTTGTATTCCTGTAGAACTTCTTCAGCCTGTTCCAAAGAAATACCCGCTTTTGCCGTAATCAGGTTTTCACGGGTCATGATATCCTTGATCTTTACATTTGGATCTTTGATAAACCTCAGGTCTCTATTGGTGATGATTCCTTTCAAAACCCTGTTTTCATCCACTACCGGAATACCTCCAATGTGGTATTCACGCATGATGGCTTCAGCGTCTCTAACTTTGGATTCGATGTCCAATGTAATCGGATCCAAAATCATCCCAGCCTGAGAACGTTTTACCTTTCTCACTTGAGCGGCCTGCTGGTCTATAGACATGTTTTTGTGAATGAATCCGAGTCCACCTTCCAATGCTATGGCTATGGCCAATTCAGATTCCGTCACAGTATCCATAGCTGCGGAAACAAGCGGAATGTTGAGCCTGATTTTTTTGGTAAGTTGGGAGGATGTATCCGTGTTTCTTGGAAGGACTTCAGAATATCCCGGTACTAAAAGCACATCGTCATAGGTGAGTGCTTCAAAAAGAAATTTATTGGAATTGAGGTTCATAGCAAATTCGGTTAGGTAACCCTATTTGCCCGTCAAAGATAAGAACATTTTCAGTTGTCTATCAAATCGGTTTGAAAATAAATTAATTCTGAGATGTGAGACGTGAGATATGAGATGAGAGACTTAAGATTCTAGATGCAAGACACAAGATTCAAGACTTTGGATCACAAATATCAGAAAGGGCTTCCCTTTTTATTTCAAAGGAGGTACAGCCTGTTCCGTTTTCTTCACAGAAACTTACATCGGTTTCCACGTCATCCTGAAGGAGGAACAGCCTGTCCCGTTTTCTTCGGGAACTGAAGGATCTCATTTGCCTTAGGTGAGACCCTTCGTGCCTCAGGGTGACGGTAGACAACCTGATAACTTGACAACAATGACAACGCGTAGCTGACAACAACTATAACCACTACAACAATTACAACCAAAAAATCCCCCTCCCCGCAAGCGCATTCCAAAGTGTTCCCAAAGAGAGAATGAAATAAATGGCAGCAAAAATATTTACCTTTTTGACATTAGTCCTTGCAAAAAACCAGGCAAAAAGCGGTACTGCCTGCAAAGCATGAAGTCCGAGAAAATGAAAAATCCTTAGGTCCCCATATGCCTTCGCCCAATTCAGAAAGAAAATTCCTTCCTGCCCATCAGGGGCACCTACAGTATGACTCAGGTTGGCCGCCATCAAGTACCCCTCCATACTTGCCACGATGAATATCAGCATCCCCAATTGTATTCCTCTTTTATAGCCTGCAAACAGCGATTCTACAACTGAAAATAACCGATACGCCCAAAAAACCATGATGGTATTGATCAGAATGGCTATTCCCATTATTTGGAATAGGACAGCATTGGCTATCGAACTGACATTGAAATGGGAGAGTTCGCCCCTTGATGCTTGATAAATAATGATCACCTGCTCGATTATCATTGCTGTGATGATGGTCAGTTTGATCTTTTGGACTTTCCTTATTTGGGGGAGGTAAAATAAAAACCAAGCCATCGTCCAGGAAAATATCCCGATCGAAACAGCAAATTTCATTGGCTTCATCCAGACACTGACACCATTCAAACTCCTGTCATCAAAAAAAGAAATAACCAACAATACGAAAAATAAAATGAAATTGAGAAGTCCAAACTGCCCTAGAGACTTGCTTCTCTTCAATATTTTTTTGACAAAATTCATGGGTGATAAGGACTCTGATTGAGTTGTTTGGTTTTGAAAGCCCTGACAAGGAAGTAAGTCAAAAGACCCACAGGGCCCATCATAAAAGTCAAAATCAGGCAAGGCAGCACCAACCATCGGCTGATATCTTTTCCCCAGGCATCCTGAGCGATCCACATCCCGACAAACAGGTCAAAGGCAAGGTAATGAATCCAACCTGCCAACAGGGCCTCATCAGATCCGAAAAGCAACCTGACTTCCGACAAGGTACTGAATCCTCCTTCCCCTCCACTGAACAATGCCGGTATGATATAAAAGGCATAAGTCAAGGCCATCAAAATAAAAACCCCTGAAAAAAGGGTCTGGTAAATCCATTTTCGGGGGTAGAAGATAAACAGTGCAATCCATGAGAAAAAGGCCAAGGTGCTGGCCATGCCAAAAACAGCTTCTAGTGTCATGGGAATCGGATGTTTGGTTAATTTAAATTTAGGGAAAATTATCCCGCAAAGGCGCAAAGGCACAAAGAAAAATTTGGAAAATGTAATTTTTTACCTCAAAAGGACAAGAAACCAAGAATCGCTGATTCGAAAAAAAACAGGTTAATTCAAATGCATACCGTCATTTTCCTACCTTAATTTATTTTCCTCTTGATCTTGGCGATATAAAACCCATCATAACCGCTATCTTGAGCAAGTACCTTTTGGTCTTCTACCAACTCAAAGTTTCTGCCGTTTTCTGAACCAAGGAATTTTTCGACCTGCATTTGATTCTCAGTAGGTAGGATACTACAGGTCGCATAGACCAATAATCCTCCTGGTTTTACCATGCCTGCATAGTTTTGAAGAATTTCCTGTTGGATGGCCTGTACCTTTTCTATCGACTCAGGAGTCAGTTTCCACTTGGTATCAGGATTGCGTTTCAATACTCCCAATCCCGAGCAGGGCACATCCAACAGCACCCGGTCAGCAGATTCCTTTAACCTTTTGATGGTCTTATTTCCCTCGATCACCTTGGGTTCGATGATGCTTATTCCGTTTCTTCTCGCTCTCAGTTTGGTGTTTTGCAGCTTCCATGCCTCTACATCCATGGACAGGATCCTGCCTTTGTTCTGCATGAGCGCGGCAAGGTGAAGGGATTTCCCCCCCGAACCGGCACAGGCATCGATCACCCGCATTCCGGGTTCTACCTCCAAAGCTGCAGCCACAAGTTGGGAGGAGGCATCCTGAATCTCAAACAATCCTTCTTTGAAAGCCGGGTTTTTGAAGATGTTCTGTCGCTTGGCAAGCACCAAAGCGTCCTTGTAGCCTTTAGGCGCATAGGATTCGATGCCATCTTCCGCAAGCCTTTTCATCAGCTGTTCACGGGTAACTTTAAGTGTATTGACCCTGAGGACCACATCCGCCTCTTGGTTGAGGGTTTCGATTTCTTTCTCCCATTTCTCTCCCAAAAGCTCAGCACCCAAGTTGTCCAACCAATCGGGAATAGACTGAAGCACTGCCCTTTCCCTGATCCTGTCGTAATTTGCCAAGATAAATTTTGGATCCATTCCTTTGAATTCTCTCCAATCGGGAAGTTCATTTCCCTGAAGCACCCAATAGGTACCAAAAAGATGGTACAGATCATCGGAAGGACTGATTTCATTCAAAAGTCTCCACCAGCGCACAATTTCATAGACTGATTCGGCAATGAACCCGCGATCACGGGCACCCCATTTTGGATTGGATTTCAATTTTCTTTCAATCACTTTATCAGCATACCTGTTTTGGTTAAAAATTTCATCAAGGGATTCAATGACAGCGCTGACTGTGTTGGTGAAGAGTTTCATGGTAAATATTTATATGAGGCACAAAGATAACAGGATTCCATTGCCCGATAGGGAAAGGTTTAAAATCCCAAAACCGATATTTTTATTAATTTTGCACCCGCCAATCAATATTTGAATTATGCTTGACAAATTACAAGCGCTTAAAGACCGATTTATAGAAGTAGGCCAGCTGATCATTCAGCCGGACTCCATGTCCGATATGTCCAGGTACACCAAGCTGAACAAGGAATACCGGGACCTCGAAAAGGTGGTGAATCTCTACGACGAATATAAACTGGTCAAAGAAAACATAACCAGTACCAAAGAAATCCTCGAAAAAGAGAAGGATCCGGATTTCCGGGAAATGGCAAAAGCCGAGCTGGATGAACTGAGACAAAGGGAAGAAGAGTTAGAAGAGGCTTTGCGTCAGCAGTTGATCCCCAAAGATCCAAATGACTCCAAGGATTGTATCCTCGAGATCCGTGGCGGAACAGGTGGAGACGAGGCCGCTATTTTTGCAGGGGATTTGTTCAGGATGTACCAGCGTTTTTGTGAAAAAAAGGGTTGGAAACTCACTGTGCTTGATTTGACTTTTGGCTCTTCGGGAGGATATAAAGAAATCATCAGCACCATCACAGGCGAGGATGTCTATGGGATGATGAAGTATGAATCCGGCGTGCACAGGGTTCAGCGGGTACCTGCCACAGAAACACAGGGAAGGGTCCATACTTCCGCTGCGACAGTAGCGGTCCTTCCCGAGATGGACGAGGTGGAAGTTAACATCAATATGAATGAGATCCGAAAGGATACCTATTGCTCCTCCGGTCCAGGTGGTCAGTCCGTAAACACAACGTATTCAGCGGTCAGGTTGACTCACATTCCATCAGGCCTTGTTGTGACCTGTCAGGATGAAAAATCCCAGATCAAAAACTTTGAAAAGGCCCTGAAAGTACTCCGCTCAAGGTTATACGAAATTGAACTTGCCAAGCACAATGATGCAGTCGGTGCACAAAGGAAGACGATGGTAGGAAGCGGTGACCGCTCTGACAAAATCCGTACGTACAATTATCCACAAAGCCGCGTAACCGATCACCGGATCAACAAGACTGTATATAACCTTCCTGATGTGATGGAAGGCAATATTGAAGATTTCATTTCCGCGCTTAGACTTGCCGAAAATCTCGAAAGGATGAATAGCTCAGGGATGGAGGATTGAGAAATGGGCAACAGTTTACAGTCCATAGTCCACAGAAGGTGAAATTGAACCACAAACCATATTATTAATAGTTTTGGTCTGGATAGGGCAAAGAAATAATTTTGAAATAAATGGAATATCCGGAATAAATCTAATGGAAAGGTAAAAAGGAAATGTGTATGTACGCTCCTTTGCCAATAACTATATAAAACTCGGTGTGATTACAATTGCGGGGGCAATGGACCGTCGACAGTTGACTATAGTCAGATTATCCGCAGATTTAATCATTGATTTTCAGCAAGTGGCAAAGTAGCGGATAATCATAAAAGGGAATGATGATTGCATAAAAGCAAAAAGAAACCATCAATAATCAAAGTCACATTCCAAGTGATCAAAAAAATACAAATTCTTTTCAAAAAAACTCAAAAAACTCCGCTATCTTAAAGAGCAATAACCAGCTATAAAATGAAGATTCAAGGAAAAGGAAATGTAAGCTTAGTGACGTGGCACGAAGGTCATTACCACAGCTTATATCCGATCGCCAACAACCCAAATATTGCCAAAAACCTGAGGGACAGTTTCCCTTCTCCTTACACCATCCATGATTCCCGTCACTGGATCGAACACAACCAAAAATTCAATCCTCCCCAAAATTTTGCCATTGAGTATGATGGCAAACTGGCAGGATCTGTAGGCTGTGAGATCGGCAAAGATGAGCTTCGAACCAACATGGAAATCGGTTTTTGGGTTGCCGAGCAGTTTTGGGGAAAGGGAATAGCTACCCAAGCTGTGCAACTGTTTACAGAATATGCTCTGGATAAATTCCCCAACATCAAGAGAATTTATGCGCAGGTTTTTGATTTCAACGTGCCTTCCATGAAGATCCTTGAAAATTCAGGCTATGAGCCTGAAGCCATTCTGAAGCATGCGTATATCAAAAATGGACAGGTCGGTGATTTGTTTCAGTACGTCATCATCCGGGAAGAAGTAGAAAAATATATGGATTAAGGTTTAATGAAACATTCCTTACTTTTGGGGCTGATGAAAACAGCCCTTTTTTTGTTTTTGGTATTTTCAGTATCTATTCCCTTTGCTTTTGCACAGGAAGTAAATGATACCCTTCCCAAATCCGAAGGAATAGATCGGATATTCGACTTTGGAGATCAGGTCATTGATCTCATTTCGGGAGAAAAGTGGGCTTTCATTCCTGCGGTGACCTATGCACCGGAAACAAAATTGGGCCTTGGGGTACGGGCAATCAGGGTTTTCAAACACAAGGGAGAAACCAATCCCAACCTCCGCCCTTCCTCCATCCCAATCACCATTTTATATACACTCAACAACCAGACGATTTTCACCACAGAACTTGATCTCTGGGCAAATGAGAACAAAGAATACCTGAATGCCCGTCTTGAGCTTTCCAACTTCCCCTTCAAATTTTACGGCATCGGCAATGACCCAATCACTGAGGAGGGGGAATCCTATACGACGAGGTTTGCCTATTTTCACCTGAACTACCAGCGTCAGGTTATCCCAGGATTATTCATTGGACCGAGGTATGAATTCAGAGTGGATGACATCTACAGGCGTGTTCCCGGTGGAATATTGGAGACAAGCCAAGTTCCGGGATACGATGGGCAGCGGCTTTCCGGCTTGGGATTGAACCTTAACCACGACACACGAGACAACATCTTCCAGCCTACTAAGGGATGGCATAACAAATTCAGTTGGATGGGGTTTGCTTCTTTCTTGGGAAGTAATTTCAGTTTCAACCAATACATTGCAGATTTCAGAAAATATATCAAAACCAGCGACACACATGTTCTTGCCTTACAGTCTTGGTGGAGTTTCACCACCGGAAATCCACCCTTCCAACATATTTCCCTGATTGGCGGAAGCGACAGGATGCGTGGATTTTTTGAAGGAAGATTTAGGGATAACCATGCCATGGTCCATCAGGCAGAATACAGGTTGCCTGTTTACAGAAATCTCGGGCTGGTGCTTTTTGGACATGCCGGACAGGTGGCTCCAAAAGTCGGGGATTTTGGATGGAAAAGGTTTCGGTATGGAGCAGGTTTTGGATTCCGATACAGACTCAATGAAGAGGGTTTAAATATCCGTTTGGATTTCGCATTCGGTGACCAGCGTGCTTTCTATTTTGGCCTGAACGAAGTGATTTAGAATCCCAAAAAAAGTAAAAACTATTTTTTTATTCAGACGTTATTTTATTAAGTTTAAAAAACCTGTTCAAGCTTATGAAAAAATGTCTGTCCTTATTTCTCAGCCTTGGGATATTTACCTTTTTAAATTTTAGCCTTTTAGCGCAGACTGCTAAAGATAAACTCAGCGAATCCTTCGAGGAGTACAACAAAACTTTCCCTTGGGAAAAAGTATATCTTCATACTGATAAGCCGCATTATATCCTAAACGACACCATCTGGATCAAAGCTTATGGCATGATCGAAAATGGCAATGAGGCTCCGGAAGTGACTAAATCTGTTCCGCTTTATGTGGACCTGTACGATGCCAAATTCGAAAGGTATATTGATCAGATCATCATCAGGCTGGAGGAAGGCAAAGGTCAGGGGGATATTGTGCTACCCAAAGACCTAGAACCGGGAGCATATTCCTTGAGGGCTTATACCCAATGGATGAGGAATTTTGGTGAGTCAGCTTTTTTCCATAAAGACATTTGGGTAGGAGAATTGGGTGAAGGTTGGGAATATGCTGGATCAGATTCCAAATTGAATCTCGGCTTTTTCCCCGAAGGAGGCGATCTCGTAGAGGGAATAAAAAGCAAAATCGGGTTCAAAGCTACGGATGCCTACGGGCGCAGCACAGATGTAATCGGATATATACTGAATAGTCAAGCAGATACTGTAATGCGGTTCGAATCCGAGCATCTTGGCATGGGAAGCTTCGATTTCAACCCAAAAGAGAATGAATCCTATGAGGTCATTGCCCGATCTCCTGAACAGAATTGGGCCAAATTTGCCCTTAGCCGGATCCAAAAACAGGGCTATGTTCTTGATTTTGATCCCCTATTTTCTGAAGAGGAAATCAAAGTAGAGATCCGACATAACTTGGGAAAGGCAAATGAAAACAAGAAACTCTACCTCATAGGCTTGTCCAAAGGACAAAAAGTCTATGAAAAGGAATTTGATGGAAACCAAGCTAACAACACGACATTGATATCCAAAGAGGACTTTTATCCCGGGATCATCACTTTTACTTTGATGGACGAGGAGACCACACTTTTGGCTGAGAGGCTGGTTTATCTTTTTCCTTTTTCCGGAGGAACCACCACCTTCAAAACAGCAAAAGCCGAATACATTTCCAAAGAACGCGTTCAGATGGAAATCAACGTAATGGACGAATTCCAAAGTGCAGTTGAAGGAAACTTCTCAGTGTCTGTGACAGATGCCTATCAGGTTTTGCATCCCGAAAATGCAGAAAATATCCATTCCTATTTTCAGCTGAGTTCAGAGATCAAAGGAGAAATCGAACAGCCTGATTATTACTTCAACCCAGAAAATCCAAATGCGGAAAAATACCTGGACAACCTCCTGCTGACCCAAGGATGGAGAAGATTCTCTTGGGAACATTTGGCAAAATTAGCCAATCCTCCGGCTTATAATTTTGAAGAGGGGCTTACTTTGACCGGAAAAGTATATAAGGTAAATGAGAAACCGATCGAAGAACCCCATGAATTGCGCATGTTGGTAACACACGCATATGGATTGCCTATTTTATATGAAGGCAAAACTGACCAATACGGCAGTTTTTCTTTTGTTGGAATGGATTATCAGGATTCGGTAGGAATTTATCTTCAGGCTTTTGTAGAAAGGGAGAAAAACAATGGAAAAACCGCTGAGGTGAAAAAAAATGAAGTTATCATGTCCATTCCAAAAATCCCTGATTTCCAGGAAAGGAACAAGGCATTGCTTCCTTCAGGGGACAAATATCAGGATTACAATGAATATCTAGTCACTGTAAAAGAAGCCAAGAACATGTTGGAGCAATTCAGACTTAGTCAAGAAATCGAGCTTGGAGAAGTCACCGTCACAGGGAGGCGTAGCGAACCCATCCCTGACCAGCGAGCCATACAATATAATGATTCCCCAGACAGGAGCATAGCAGTGACTGAAGAGTACTATTATTTTCAGAATATATTCCAGCTTCTTCGAGGCAGGTTTCCCGGCGTGAATGTGGTAGGTGATGTATTTAGCATCAATCCACCTCCAAGTGTAATTATCCGAGGTGGAGGTGCCTCAATCGTGAACGCTGGTGGTGCGACATTTTTAATTGATGGCATGAGGGCAATGCCCTCTATGGTAGCAACTTTGCCAGTTGCTGAAATCGAAAGAATCGATGTCCTCCTTGGACTAAGCAAAGGCGCAGTATATGGTGCTGACGGAGCAGGGGGAGTTATCAATATCCTCACTAAGGCAGGAAATCCCAACAGGGATTTCTCGGATGATATTGTCACGGGAAATGCCACCATCAAAGCCAAAGGATATGATCCAATCCGTGAATTCTATACACCTACAGGAGTATATGACATCAATGCCCCGATTGCAATTGACTACAGGTCCACGATCTACTGGAACCCAAATGTGGACACAGATAACACGGGAAAGGCGCAGATTGAATTTCTCCTGACAGAAAGCAAACCGGAGGTATTTGTAGACCTTCAGGGGATTTCCAAGTCGGGTGAACCCATTCGCGCCACTTATCGCTTTCAAGTAAAATAAAAACAAATGACACGCTTTCAGACCAGATTTGTTTTGAAATTTGTTTGCCTTTATTGCCTGTTATTTTCTTTGACATCCGCGTATTCTTTTGGACAATACAGTCTCAAAGGTAGGGTCGTCGATGCGGAGACTTTGGAGCCTTTGCTATTTGCCACTGTATTTATCAGTAATTCCAGCATCGGGACTTCCACCAATAAGAAAGGGGAATTTGAACTGAGCATCCCCGAAGGCAACCATGAACTGGTAATCAGCTACATCGGGTTCCAACCCTTCAGCTATAGCATATCCACCAAGGTACTGAGGTCTTTCTATGAATTCAGGATTTTGCCCGAAATCGTCGAATTGGAAGAAAGTGAAGTGAAAGAAAAAAGGGACAAAACCTGGTATGACAACCTTGAAGTCTTTAAGAAATATTTTTTGGGCGGCAGTGCCAATGGCATGAGCTGCAATATCCTGAATCCTGAAGTACTGATCCTCGACGGTGAAACAGAGCCAAACTCACTGAAAGTCCGTGCAAGGGACATCCTCCAAATCGAAAACCCCAACTTAGGTTACCAAATCAAATACGTCCTCACCGGATTTGAATTGAACAAAGCAAGAAATGAGGTGGTGTACGCAGGCTATCCATTTTTTGTGGAAGAAAAACTCCCAAAAAGGAGGATCAAAAAAGTAACCGAAAGCAGAGAAAAGGCTTATTTGGGAAGTATGATGCATTTTATGAGGAGCTTGTATACAGGAGACGTTGAAAATTCTGGATACAGGATTTTCGCTACGCAAAAAGTCCCAAACCCAAAAGCTCCCATTATTTCCAATTTGGAAATAAACCTGAATGGTGAGGACTCTCAGGAAAATACCAGTGTTTTGGATAGTCTGGATAGTAATCAGGAAAAAATAGCATATGATTCTATGGATATTCCTTTCAATGACCCAATTGACGCTCAGACCTTGACCCGCTCGACCCAGGATGGAAAGGTGTTTATCATTTATAATAAACCTGTCTATATCCTGTACCTACATGAAGAAGAGGAGTCCGCTTTTTTTCTCTACAGCCTCCGCAACATAAATTTTTCACTCAAGAACCTAGGGCAGACAGAAAGCAAGGAATCCGGCGTCAAACTTCCGCAGCTCAGCAAAATGGAAATGCGCTCCAAAGCGGTTCAAGTTTTTGATAACGGCAGCTACTTTCATCCTTTTGACATTTTTGTGCAGGGGTATATGGGTTGGGAAAGAATCGGTGACTTGATGCCGCTGGATTATGGGATGGAAATAAAGTAATCTTTGAAAGAAAGATTTGACAGCATTCCCAGAAATCAGGTTTCTCTTTTTTGCTATTATTCTAGGAAAATTAGCTTCAAAAATAACTTGAGCTATGAGGTTAGGATAAATATTGGCTATTTTTAGTTTGTTTATCAAACCAATTCAATATGTCCAAAGTCTTCAATCAACTTTCGCTCACTTTTCTGTTTTTAATTTTTTCTGTCGGATTTGCCCAAAGTCAAAACATTGAATCCCTAGTTTCCAAAATAAGGCAGTATAATGCTTATTTTCCTTCCGAAAAAGTCTATCTGCACACAGATAAGCCACATTATTTCTTCAATGACACCATTTGGATCAAGGCATATGGAACTTTGGAAAAAGATGATCAGATTTCCTACAATACCCCTACCGTTCCTGTCTATGTAGAATTGATAGAAAACCAAAGCAAAACCCGGGTCAGCCAGATTGTTCTCAGGATGGAAAAAGGAATCGGAAAAGGGGATATCACCTTGCCCTCAGGTCTATCAGCAGGGATGTACACCCTAAGGGCATACACTACTTGGATGAGGAATTTTGAGCCTGATGTGTTTTTTCACCAAGCCATTTATATTGGCGAACTTGGTAAAGTCACTGCTCAGGTTAGTCCTGCTTCAAGGGATTTTGATATGGCTTTGTTTCCGGAAGGTGGAGACTTGGTTGATGGCATTTCTACATCGATTGGGTATAAAGCTACCGACCAAAACGGTAAGGGTTTACAGGTCAGAGGACATATCCTCAACTCAAACAAAGACACTTTGGGCAATTTTTCTTCCTCTCATCTTGGTATCGGCAGTTTCACTTTTATTCCCAAAAAAGGAGAAAAATATGAAGTGATTGCGCTAGGCGGAGGAACACAAAAAAGAATTGGTTTTCCAGAAATCAAGGAAAAAGGTTATGTTTTGAATGTCAATTCTTCCTTTACTGCAGAGCAACTTGAAATTTATATTAAAAGTAATATTACAGAGAAGGAAAATCTTCACCTAATTGCCATGTCCAAAGGCGCCCTGCTTTTTACTCAGACATTTGAGGGAGGTGCAGCGATGAAAAAATTCACCTTGAACAAAGCGGATTTCAAATCGGGTATCATACAATTTTCTTTGTTGGATGGTTCGGGAAATCCAATTGCAGAACGTTTGGTTTTCTTAAAGCCGGAAGAAAAAGCCACTTCCAAATTCATAACCTCCAAAACTTCTTACTCTCCCAACGAAACCGTAAGGATGGAAATACAGGTAAAAGATGCTTTTGGAAAACCGGTTCAAGGCAATTTTTCACTTTCGGCTACAGATGGGATTCAGGTTTCTAATTTTCCCCTTGCTGAAAATATTAGCAACTATATGGACTTGTCCTCCGAATTGAAGGGAGAAATAGAGCAACCTGCTTTTTACTTTGATACATCCAATCCGAATGCTGCGAAAGATCTTAACAACCTGATGCTTACCCAAGGTTGGAGGAGATTCGATTATTCCAGACTTGCCAAGTTGGAAACTGAAAGGGAACATTTCTTTGATTTTGGAATGCATATCAATGGCAGGGTATTGCCTGAGGGAAGAAGAGGAATCACAGAATCCAAATTTTTGACTTTGATCGTCAATCAGGATGAACACCCATTGGTCTATGATGGGCAGACAGATGAGAAGGGATACTTTTCATTTCAAGGTTTGGACTTTGAAGATTCAACCTCGATTTACATCCAGGTTTTTACTGTAAACAAAAATAGAAAAAACAATCCTGTTCAGTTCAAGCCGAATGAAGTGGAGTTTTTTGAGAAAAACAGACCGGAAATTACGTTGAAGAATTCAGGTTTACTTCAGGATAATGAGACAGATTTAGAATTCAAGGAATATTGGGTTGAGGTCAAAAAGGCTGATCTGATGATGCAGCAATTTCTCAAAAACCAAATTGTAGAATTGGAAGAGGTAACTGTAGAAAGCAGTCAAATCCAAAAGAAACCTGATATCCGCGCGATCCAATACGGTGACAACCCTGATTTTACGCTGATGGTTACACCGGAAGAATGGGTTTTCCAAAATGTATTCCAACTCCTCAGGGGCAGATTCCCGGGGGTCACAGTCAGCGGCGACGTTTTCAGTATCAATCCTCCGCCTACTGTCACTATCCGCGGTGGCGCACCGGGAGGCTCACAAAATAGGGGGGCATTGTTTCTGCTGGACGGCATGCCTGTACAGACTTCTATGGCGGCGGTGATCATGGTTCCTGATATTGAGCGGATCGACCTTCTGAGAAGCATGTCCAAGGCAATGATTTTTGGACCTGACGGTGCAGGTGGTGTAATCAATATCTTTACAAGAAGAGGAAATCCCCAAGCTGAAACTATTTCAAAAACCCCACAGATTGACAGAAATGCCACACTGAACAAAACTGGATTTGCACCAGTAAGGCAGTTTTATACTCCACCAAAGTACATTGAAAATGTGGGGCCAAGGATACCCGACTTCAGATCGACCATCTATTGGAATCCAAATATTGTAACTGACAATAATGGAAAAGCGGTGGTGGAATTCCCTCTTACCGATGGAAAAACGCAGGTAGAGGTCAGGCTTGAAGGGCTTTCTGTCGATGGTAAGCCTGTTTCAGGAACTTATTCCTTCAAAGTACAATGAAAATCCAAACACAAAATCCCTGTTCGTACGGACAGGGATTTTGTTTTTTCAACTCCCAATAAATCAATGGTTATTTCTTAATCCCCACTTAAGTAACTAAGTCTTTTCATCTATAAGACCTAGGAAAATTTCTAAGTTAAAGATTTCAAAATTGGTTGGAAAAGGCTTATTGCAGGTAATAGTTGAGGATTAAGGTTGGTTATCCTGAATCGCCCATTTCATCAAAGGTCCTGAAGCTATTGAAGAAATCAGGGCAAGAATTACAAGTCCAATGAACATGGGTTCTTGAATCAAACCATTCTCCAATGCAATAAGTCCCAAAATTATATCTACGCTTCCTCTTGTGTTCAGCCCGAAGCCAATCAATTTTGACTTCCATTGTGGCAATCCTGAAAGCCTTGCTCCGTAATAACCACCTGCGATTTTGGCCAATAAACCCACGATAACCACTACTCCGACTATAATTGGATCAAATCCCTCGACAAAATCCACCTTAAGGCCAATGGATACAAAGAATATGGGAGCAAAAATATTGTTGATAAATTGATGTAAGATCTCTTTGGCCCTTTCGGACAAATGCTCCGAATCCCCAAGGGCAACGCCGATAATAAAAGCTCCAAAAATGGCATGGATTCCAATAAACTCAGTAAAAGAAGCCGCCAAAAAACAGGTGGCCAAAGCAAGGGAAAGTAAACCACCAGGCCAAGCGAGATTTTTATTTATCCAAGGCAAGGTTTTTCCAATTACCGCTTTTCCAAGTGTCAACATGAAAAATGTAAAACCCAATGTCAGAAATATGGTCCAAAATACTCCTAATCCTTCTTGACCTGAATCGGATACTGACAAAATAATCGAAAAAACAATCCAAGCCAGAATATCTACGATCATTGCACTGGCAATTATCAACAAACCTGATTGTGTTTTGAAAATATCGAGATCCATCAAAATCCTTGCAACAACTGCCAAGGCGGTAATCGAAATAGACAATCCAAAAAACAAAGAGGCTACAAAAGGCTCCTCAATATTGAGTCCTAAAAACTCCGGAAAACTGAAGGCTAAAATGAATCCACAGATAATGGGGATTAACATGGAAAAAACCGCAATCCTAAACGCATTCTTTCCTTGGCTCCAAACCACATTCAATTCGACCTCTAGTCCTGCAATAAATAACAGCAGAACTACTGAAATCTGAACGAAGCCGTCCAAAGCCAGATTTGAATTGACATTGGTATCGAAAAGGTAGGTATGGATTTCAGGCAAAAAATTCCCCAAAATTGTGGGGCCAATCAAAATCCCTGCTAATATTTCCCCTACTACAGGGGGCTGATTGATTTTTCTTGCGATTTCTGCAAATACTCTTGCCAAAATCAACATTGCTGCCAATTGAAGAAAAAGATTGACTACATCCTGGTGTGAGAGGGTCTCCATATGTAATCAAATTATTTTTTGAGAATTAATAAATTACAGGGAAGGTTGTTGAGGATCTCCTCAAGGTCATGGGGGAATAGCCTGTCCAAAAATCCTAGTTTGCCTTCATCACCCACCACCAATAAATCCGCCTTTACATCCTCAGCAAATTTGGCCAATTCTATAGCCCACTTTCCACAGGTAACCTTGATGTTGATTTTCAGGTCTCCCTTATCCAAGTCTTTTAAAATATTATTAACATAGGCCACTTCTTCTGCGACCAATTTTCTCCGTGTACTTGATATTTCTCCTTCCCCACCTTCACCGGCTGTGGCCATCTGAAGGCCGTACATTTTGATCTCATTGACGACAAAAACCTGTTTGGCTCCATCCAATTTGCACCACTCAAGGCCTTTTTCTATGACCAATGGCGTCTGTTCCTGCTCAGTTCCGTTGATGACTACTTTATCAAAAGGAGTAGGCTTTTCCAATGGCTCTATCAATGTCAGCACCGAGCACTTGGAATTTCGTATGATCTTTCTTGCAATTGAGCCGATATAATAATTCAATAGACTTTCACTTTTGAGCGCCCCGGCAACCAAAAGATCCACGTTTTCGGATTCACAGGTCTGGAGAATTTTTTTCGCAGGTTTGCCTTCTACCCAAATGGTTTTCACTCCATCTTGAAAGAGGCCATGTTTCTCAAGCAATTCGTGGAGTTTTTCTTCATGAACGACTGATTTTTCACCCACATGGATGAGTACCAATTCCGCCTGAAAGAGGTCTTTCAATCTTTTGGATTCTGCAACTAGGGCCTCCATTCTTGGAGAGAAAGCAATGGCAAGAGCAATTTTACGAAACATACCTTGGAAATAGTGTTTGTGGAAAAATACCAATTTTTTTGGCTTGGAAATAACTTTTTATGCTTTGTTTTTTAAATGGCGTAAAATTACGTTCCACTCATCCATGCTGAAAACCTTTCAAAACCATGCAAATCACTACGGCGAATCGGCTTTTATTTAACAATTTTATTTTTGTAACATAGCAAGCTTAAAGACACTCAGAGTGTCTTTTTTCATTACAGAACTAAACCTGATATACTTTATGAAGAAAATGTATTTATCGTTGGTGGCGGGTGCGGGAATGCTGTTTTCCGTAAACGCTTTCACGCTGGCGCAGGGGGATTATCCCACACTTAGCCAGATTACCCAAAGGCTGCAAGCCATATCCGGCAGCGGAAGTGTGGCCAAACTCAGTTCGCTTACCAAAACCGAAGGCGGGAAAGACATCTGGGTATTGAAAATCGGAAACGGCGACATGGATAACAAACCCGCCGTTGCCGTAGTTGGCGGGGCAGAGGGCTTTCATGTCCTCAGTGTAGAATTGGCAGTTCAGTTTGCCGAAAGATTGGTCAAAAACCATGCATCGGCTTTGGACAAAAATACTTTCTATATTTTTCCAAACATGTCGCCTGATGCCTATGAGCAGTACCATGCATCTTTGAAATACGAAAGAAGGGGCAATGCCGCCAAAATCGATCAGGATCGTGACGGACAGGTATCGGAGGATGGCTATGAGGATCTCAACAAAGACGGACTCATCACCATGATGCGCGTCGAAAGTCCGATGGGTGAGTACATGGCCAATGAAAAGGACGAAAGGGTAATGGTAAAAGCTGACAGGTCCAAAGGCCAAAAAGGCACTTACCTGATGATGCCTGAAAGCATGGACAAAGACAAAGATGGAAGCTTCGGTGAAGATCTGACAGAAGGAATTGCCTTCAACAAAAACCAGACCTACAAATTCCCGATTTTCCAGCCACTAGCCGGTGATTTTGCAGTATCGCAGGCCGAAAGCCGCGCCATGTTGGATTACCTTTTCAATCAGTGGAACATCTTTGCTTTTGTAACTTTCAGCCCTGCAAACAACCTTTCCGCTCCCTTGAAATACAATGCCGGGGATGCCAAGAAAAGGATCATAGCCTCCATGCTGGAAAAAGATGTAGCCATCAACGGCATGGTTTCAGGAATTTACAATGAAACCGTATCCCAAAAGGCATTTAACCAAAGCAATCAAGGAACAGACGGGGACTTCTTCCAATGGGCATATTTCCATTTTGGAAGACTCAGCTTCAGCACACCTGGTTGGTGGGTTCCTGAGGTAAAAGGAGAGGATGGCAAATCCAACAGCAATGCTGAGGCAAACTTCCTCGCATGGGCTGCAAAAGAAAATCTCAACAATGTGTTTGTGCCTTGGGCTCCGGTAACGCATCCGGACTTCCCCGGCCAAAAAGTGGAAGTCGGCGGCATCAGGCCTTTTGTGATGTACAATCCCCCCTTTGCCAAAGTGGATTCTATTGCCATTGAGCATACAGCATTCATCTTGAAGCTGGCAGAAATGAGTCCGAAATTAGAGTTTCACAACGTGAAATCAGAGAAACTCGGCAACGGCCTAACAAGAATCACCGCAGATTTATTCAACAATTCTCCGTTGCCAACACATTCAGATATGGGTGAAAAGTCTCGTTGGTTGAGGAAAATCAGGGTAGACATCAGTAAAGACGCCTCCGACCTGATAGCAGGTGAAAAAATCAAGCTCATAGACAAGCTTGATGCCTATGGAAAAACCACACTTACTTGGGTGGTCAAGGGAAGTGGCTCTGTGGATATCAAAGCCGGCGCAGCACATACCGGGATCGCTACACTCAATGTGAAACTCTAAACCGACAAAAAAATGAAATTCAAAAATTGGATATATACAACTGCCTTAGGACTGGCAATCGGTTTTGCAGGCATTCAGGAGACCAACGCACAGGAAAAGTATTTCCGCGCCATCGGCACTCCGCACAATCCCAAAGTTCAGGTTTCCTGGAACAGGTACCATACCAACCTTGCTTTGGAAGAAATCATGAAGGACATGGCCAAAAAGCACCCCGATCTGGTGAAGCTTGAAAGTATCGGCAAGTCCTTTCAGGGAAATGACATCTGGGTGCTGATCATCACGGACTTCAAAGCAGGCAAAGCTGAAGACAAGCCCGGGATGTGGATAGATGGAAACATCCACTCCAACGAGATCCAGGGAACTGAATTCACGCTCTACACCGCATGGTACCTTTCAGAAATGTATGGGGACCTGGAATTCATCACCCAATTACTCAAAGACAAAACATTCTACATCGCGCCTACCATCAATCCTGATGCGCACGATAACTTTATCAAAGAACCAAACACTCTCAACTCCCCGCGATCAGGAATGATGAATATGGATGATGACGGTGATGGAGTGATCGGCGAGGATCCTTTTGACGACATCAACAAAGACGGACATATCACCATGATGATCCGTAAGTCTCCTACAGGCCGCTATGTGAAGGACCAAATGGACCCACGAAAACTCATCATGGTCGCTCCCGATCAAAAAGGGGAATATGAAATGCTGGGCTTTGAAGGAATCGACAATGATGGCGATGGTGTCATCAATGACGATGCTATCGGCTATTATGATCCAAACAGAGATTGGGGATGGAACTGGCAGCCTGATTATGTACAGCGGGGAGCTTGGAAATACCCTTTCAGCGTGCCTGAAAACAAAGCCGTGATGGAATATGTGATGAAGCATCCAAACATTGCGGCCGCCCAAAGTTACCACAACTATGGTGGCATGATTCTCAGGGGTCCCGGTGCTGAGGAAGACTTGGGAACATACAACCAAACCGATATCCGCATCTATGATGCCATCGCCAAAAAAGGTGAGGAATTCATGCCGGGATACAAATACCTGGTGGTTTACAAAGACTTGTATTCAGTGTTTGGCGGTCAATTGGACTGGTTCTACGGTGGAAGGGGAATCTTCACATATTCCAACGAACTGATGACTTCCTATCTCTATTTGCATAAAAATGCAGGAAGAGGCAATCAGGATGAACAAATGATGGTGGACACTTACCTGACATTTGGTGATGCCTTTGTCAACTGGGCGGAATATGACCATCCACAATATGGAAAAATCGAAGTCGGTGGGTTCAAGAAAAACTTTGGACGTCTGCACCCGGGATTCCTTTTGGAGCAGGATGCCCATAGAAATGCCGCCTTCACCATCTTGCACGGTTACCACACTCCAAAACTCAGCGTGATGGATGTCAAAGAGGAAGACATGGGAGGTGGATTGAAAGCTGTAACGGCGACAATCTACAACGAAAGATTGATCCCTACCCACTCCAGTCAGGATCTAAAATACAAGATCGAAAGACCTGATTATATCAGCATCACCGGCGCTAAAGTGGTGGCTGGATTTGTTGTGGACAATGAGGACTTCAACAGACTTTCCGAGCAAAAGACAAATCCTGAAAAAATCTCCGTCGCCAATATCCCGGGAATGGGTACGGTAAAAGTGAGATGGATCGTCTCCGGCAACAGCAGCTACAGCATCAATGTAGATTCTGCCAAAGGCGGAAAAGCAAGCTGGAAGAAGTAATTTCAATAGCTGAGAGTCGATAGGCCATAGTCCATAGCGGATTGTCATCAAATAGAAATAGCTACCTGATCTCTCAGGTAGCTATTTTTTTTGTATTCTCTTGTGAATATGAATTTAGATAAAATTTGTATGGACAGGAAACTTTTATAACTCATCGAAATCATTGATTCGAAATAAATACCAAAAAACACCCTTCATAGGATTGATTTCAAATCCTGATTATCCCTCTAAAAGCCCTGCCAGAATAGTAAGATTGGGCGCCATTGTGATAGGTAAAAACATGGTCGTAGCGACGGTCGCAAAAAAGAGCTCCACCCAGTTTTCTGATAGCTTCGGGTGTCTTCACCCAGCTTGAGGTTTTGGTGTCAAATTCTCCTAATTGCTGCAGGTCTCGATATTGCGCTTCGGTTAAGATGTCAATTCCTATTTCCTTAGCCATGTCGACGGCATTGTTTGCAGGTGGAAAATCCTTCCTCGACTCCAGCCCTTCTCGGTCATAGCATATACTTCTGCGTCCTTTGGGACTTTCTGCCGAACAGTCACAAAAAATAAACTCATCGGTAGGTGGATCAAATCCGATCACGTCAGGTTCTCCGCCAGTGATTTCCATTTGATGAAGTGACCATAGCTTTTCCCGGTTTCCATTGCCATGAAGATGGAAATCAAACCTAGCTTGGACAGCTGTCCATTCCAACTGTGGATGACGGTTTTTATTTTTCTCAAACCTGGTTTTCAAAGTACTAAAAAGTAGTTTGCATTGATCGGTAGACAATTCCTTTTTTACAGACATGGTTATTTATTAATAAATTGGATCAATATAAACATCAAATTAAACAAAATTAAGCATGGTCAGGATTATAAAATATGCCTATACCTCTTTGGAGGATAATGCAAAATCGAATTCATATATTCCCCTGATATGGTTTTTTAATTGAAAGTTGACCGGTCCACTATAATCACCCAACCCGTAAAATCTTTTCCATCTTTCGGCCTTTGGCCAATTCATCAATAATCTTATCCAAATACC